>JBFJOC010000001.1:0-108195 GCA_041617855.1 Woeseiaceae bacterium
CGGCAGAGGCGACGGCGGCGCTCTTCGGTGTGCGCGGTTCCGTCGATATTGCGCCGCGCTACAACATTGCGCCGACGCAGGACGTGGCAGCCGTACGTAACGATAGTGAGCAGCGGCTGGAGTTCGTGTTGCTGCGCTGGGGTCTGGTGCCGTTCTGGGCCAAGGACCCGGCAATCGGGAATCGCATGATTAACGCCCGCGCTGAGACGGTCGCCGAAAAGCCGGCCTACCGCGCAGCTTACCGCCACCGCCGCTGCGTGGTGCTCGCGGATGGGTTCTACGAATGGCGCAAGGTCGGCTCCGGCAAGGTCCCGTATTTCATCACGGCCGCGGATAAACGGCCGTTCGGATTTGCCGGTCTTTGGGAGAACTGGCGCCGCAAGGATTCGGGGGAAACGCTCGAGACGACGACGCTCATCACGACGGCTGCCAACGAGTTTCTTGCGGGCCTGCATCATCGCATGCCCGTGATCCTGGAACCGAATACCGCGCGCGTCTGGCTGGCCGGCGACGACCAACTGCTGGACGCTGCCGCTGCGGCGTGCCCGCCCCTCGAAGCCTGGCCCGTCGATCGCCGGGTCAACAACGCCCGCAACGAGGGTGAGGATCTCATTGCACCGGCCGGCGACGTTCTGACCGCCAACTAGGCCGGCTGCTCGGGTGGCGCGGGCTGCACGGCGACGACGAGCGTGCCCGGTCCGCCATGCACGCCGAACGCAGCGCCGAGCTCGGTCACGGTCAGGCGGCGGATCGTCGGCAGCGCGCAGCGCAGGTGCTGCTCGAGCGCGGCGGCGTCTGCCGGACAGACCGCATGGGCGACAGCGACGTTCAGCGGTCGCTTCGTGCGGATGCGTCGGGCGATGTGGCTCGCAAAGCGCGACAGGCGCCTGTACTTGCCGAACAGAAAGCCACCGGCGCTGATCCGTCCGTCCGGCCTCGAGTGCAGGATGGGCGTGAGGCGAAACAGCTCCGCAATGGTCTTTACCCAGTGGGGCACTCTGCCGCCGCGTACCGGATAGCGCAGGTCGTTTAGCAGCCCGAATGAGCGCGTTACCGGAATGAGATTGTCGATCGCCGCGAGCGTGTCCGAGACGGACTTGCCGGCGAGTGCGCACTCGGCCGCGTACACCGCGATCAGTCCCTGGCCAAGCGACGCGTTGCGGGAATCCACGACGTGGATACGCCCCGGCGCATTCGTGCGCTCGCTGGCCGCGCGGGCGGCCTCGAGCGTGCCGCTAACGGCGCCGGTCAGGTTGATCGACACGACGTCCGGGAAGTGGCTCGCGAGGAACTGAAACTGGCGGCGAAATTCGCCGGGCGACGGCTGCGACGTCGTGGGATGGTGCGGGTTCGTTTGCAGCTCGGCAAAAAACTCTGCCGCGCTGATCCCGACTTTGTCCAGATAGCCGCGGTCGCCGAACTGTACGCGACAGGGGACGACGTGAATGTCGAGTCTTTCGAGGTCCTCTTCGCTGATGTCCGCGGCGGAGTCGGCGATCACGGCAAACCGGCGTCGCCCGGCGTGACTGCTGTGCTGCTGTCGATGCAGGTCATCGGCTTTCTGGGCGCTGACCTCGCCGTGCTCGCCTGCAACTCGAAAGACTGCATTAGGCTCGTTTACGTGCACATGTATCTTCGCCTTGCGTTTCGTACCTGCCAGCACGAGCGAATTGCCGAGCCCCGACAGCGCTTCCCGAAGCTTGCGGCGGTCGATATCGGCTGCCGTCACGATACACTCGGTGCAATAGCGGAACTCGGATTCCGCATCGGAGCCCGCCGTCTCGAGAGGCATTTCCGGGTTGTTCAGCACCGACAGATCCGGCTCCGGCACGATTCGGCCGTGTTGAATGTACTCGGCCATCCCGGAGATCAGTGCGACGAATCCCTTCGCGCCAGCATCGACGACACCGGCTTTGCGGAGCACGTCGAGCTGCTCGGTCGTGGCGACGAGCGCCGCTTCCGCGCGCGGGATGGCGCCGGCAAACAGCATCGGGAAGTCGCCGTTTCGGTTGTTACCGGAAATCTCGCTGACAGTGTCGGCAAAGGTCGCAATGACCGACAGTATTGTGCCCTCGCGCGGTTCGGACAGCGCGTCGTGCGCATAGGTGCTCCCCTGCCGCATAGCGCTCGCAAACGTGTAGGGCGTCAGGCGCGTAATCTCGCCCACGTCGTCGCTCAGGCCCTGAAAGAACTGCGCGATGATGGCGCCCGAATTGCCGCGGGCACCGTCCAGGAGGCCGTCGGCAACGGCGGCGAGCAGAGTGCCGAGGTGCTTCCCTTCGGGACCGACAAGCGTCGGCAATACTGAGCCCAAGGACAGGCTCATGTTCGTGCCCGTGTCGCCGTCGGCGACCGGGAACACGTTGATGCGATTGAGAAAGTCCTGTTCGGCGATGACCTGGTGGATTCCCGAGATCAACGCGTTGGCGAGCGCGTCACCGTCGAGATGCCTTGAGACGGGCCCGGTCAATCGCGATCGGTCCGACGCTGCGCTATTCGCGCGGCAGCAGGAATACGCTGCCTTGATGTTCCAGGATGACGCCGTCGTGAGTGATCTCGCGAACCACCGGTCCTTCGGCCAGTGTCGAGCCCTCGCGGTGCTTCGCCATGTTCACGAACACGAAGCGTTCGCGAGGCTCGCCGCTGTACACGTGAATGTCGAGATGGAGATCGGCAATCTGGAGCTCGCCACTGGCCCGGAGTGCGGCGAACGTAGGAACCGGCGTTCCCTCAGGCCGAGCCGCCGGCTTTGGCGCGCGCTCCGGAGCGGCCAGCGGCGGCTCCGTCGTCGTGGGTTCCGGCACGCTGGGGCGATTGTCCTTGGCGGCCGCAACGCGCTCGGCGAAGGACGGCACTGTGGTCGCGTCGGGCGGCGGTGCCGCGACGTCGGCGAGCGCGGGGACGCTCGTGGGCTCCGGGTCGGGCCGCAGCAGGAGTCCGAGCAGCGCCGCGACGTTGACAGCCAGCAGTGCGCCGAGGATCCACAGCCAGCGCGGTGCCGGTGGCGCCCCCGAGGCGACGGGTACGGATGCGAACTCGGCGCCTCCTGACTGCTGGCGCTCCGTTTCCGATTTCTTTAACGCGTCAAGAATAAAGGACATGCGTCATTCCCGAGCCAGACGCGGCATCGCGAGACGCGGCGTCCCATCCAATGCCAGGAAGTTGTTGATGATGATCTGTGTCTGCTGGCCGGCGAGACCGTCCACCTCGAGTCGGTTGTCGCGCTGAAAGTCACGCACTTTTTGCTCGAGATCGCGATCGAAGAAGTCGGAGTCGAGTGGCGTCGTCGCGTACTGCGGATCAATCGCGGCGAGGCTCTGCCTGAGCCACGGGACGTTGCGATCGCGCGCGCCGGGCCTGAGCGACACGGCCACCCCGTTTGGCGGCTTCCAGAGCAGCATGAACTGTCCGAACCAGAGTTCGGCGACTGCATCGACGGGGTGCCACACACGGATGCCGCCGATCGAGAGTTCCGCCCGATCGCCCTCGAGCGCGGTAACGACAACGGAGTGATTGTTGCCGATCCGGTCGACGAGCGTCAGAATCGCCGGGCGGTCGAGCTGGCGGAGACCCGCCCAGGTACCGCGCTGGTACAGGCAGCCGTAGCCTAGCGCCGCCGCCTGTTCGCAGGCCGTCCGAGACCCGCCGGCGTATTCGAGGCCCCACAGTGAAAACAGTGTGTCCAGCGAAGCCTCGGGGCTCGACAGGCCGGTGGCGAGGCGCAGCTGCTCGTCGAGGGACACTTCGGGCGCTCGGTCTAACGCGGGCTCGGGGTCGGCCGATGCTACGGCTGACAACGCGATGGGCCTCAAGGAACTGGTCTTTTCGAGGGGCATTTTGATGACCGTCTTTGCGGCGGGCGACGTTTCCTCGAGCAGCGACCATAAGCCGGCCAACAGTACGACCGCGCCGGCACCGGCCATGACCGGTACCGCCCACTGCGCCCATGCCGGCGTCGTGGATTTGCCCGTCACCTCAGCAGCAGCCCGCCGCACGAGCCGGCGGTTGACCTGGCGCATTTCGAGGCTGTACGCGCCGAGCAGCGCGCGGTCGCAGATGACGTTGATCAGGCGCGGCACGCCTTCGCTGAGGCTATAGACTTCACGTTTGGCGCCGGCGTCGAAAATGTCCGTCAGTGCGCCGGCCACCTTGAGTCGGTGCTCGATATATTTCGCAGTCTCGTCGCGGGACAGCGGCTCCAGGTGATACCGCCCGGTTATGCGCTGGGCGAGCTGGCGCAGATCGGATCGCGCAAGCACGTCCCTGAGCTCCGGCTGGCCGATCAGGATGATCTGCAGGAGCTTTTGTTTGGCAGTCTCGAGATTCGTGAGGAGGCGAACTTCTTCGAGAACGTCAGCTGCGAGGTTCTGGGCTTCGTCGACGATCAGTATCGTGCGCCGTCCGTCCGCATGCGCATCTAGGAGATGCCGATTCAGCCCGTCGAGCATTGCCTTCGCGCTGGGCTCGGCCGGTACTCGGACCCCCAGCTCCTCGCAGACCGTCTGCAGGAACTCCAGCGCGGACAGTTGCGGGTTCAGAACGACCGCGACATCGGCATTCGTCGGCAGGCGATTCAGGAGCAGCGAGCGGACGAGCGTCGTCTTGCCGGTTCCGACCTCACCGGTGAGCTGAACGAAACCACCGCTCTCGGTCACGCCGTATACGAGGTGCGCGAGCGCCTCGCCGTGTCGTTCACTCATGAACAGGTAGCGCGGGTCGGGCGTGATGGAGAACGGCTTCTCGTTGAGGCCGAAGAAACTCGTGTACATCGTAAGCGGTGCGGCGTGCCGTGACGGGCCGATTCTACCTGAACGCCGGCGGGTTTTTGTGTCGAAACCCGGCGGCAGCCGGCATGGACCGCAGCGCCTTCAGCTCGATCGATCGACGATGACGTGGGCGAGCCAGGCCAGCGGTTCGGCGTCCGTGCCGAAGACCTCGAGCGCGGCGAGTGCTTCGCCGACCAGGTCCTGACAGCGCCGGCGCGCTGCGGCGACGCCGAACTGGCCGGGATAGGTTGCCTTGGCGAGACGCTCATCGGCACCGGGATGCTTGCCGAGCACATCAGGATGGCCTTCGACGTCCAGGAGATCGTCCTTGATCTGGAACACGATGCCGATACGTCGGCCGAAGCGATCCAGTGCCGCGTTCTCGCTGTCTGTGAGCGCGCCGTGGAGCACGCGGGCCGACGCAATCGCGGCATGGATCAGCGCGCCTGTCTTGAGTGCATACATGTGTTCAATGGCTGTCTCGGTCAGAGTTTCACCTTCCGCGTCCAGGTCGAGTGACTGTCCGCCGGTCATGCCCAGCGAACCGCAGGCCTCGGCAAAAAGATCGATCAGTCGGCAGCGTCGTTCGGCGTCGGCCGCAGTGCCGGACAGCGCCGAGAACGCGAGCGGGTGGAGCGCGTCCGCGGCCAGGATCGCGGTCGCCTCGTCGAAGGCACGGTGCACGGTCGGCTTGCCGCGACGCAGGTCGTCATCGTCCATGGCCGGCAGGTCGTCATGAACCAGGGAGAACGCGTGCAGGAGCTCGACCGCCGCGGCCGGCCCATCGAGGAGCTCAGATGCGGTGCCTACACATTCGCCCGCTGCGTAGGCGAGCAGCGGACGAATACGTTTGCCGCCGTTGAAGACGGCATAGCGCATCGCCGAGTGCAGCCGCGCAGGCGGTACGTCGCCCGCCGGCAGCAGCGCGTCGAGGCGCTGGTCAACGCGCGCTACGTAGGCGTCTACGCGGTCTGCGAACGATTCTTGCACGATAAAAATTGCCCTGGCAGTTCCGGCTCCGTAGCGTACACGTTATCGCGCCGATGTTCGCCGCAGCATCGGTCCGGCGGCGTGCTTTACCGGGTGACGCCATTGCTATACTGCGGTCTTCGCAGTCACGCTCTCCCCTGGACACCGAACCGATGCGGGCAGCCGCCAGAGCCCAGTCGAATATTGCGCTCGTCAAATACTGGGGCAAGCGCGACGTGGCGCGCAATCTCCCGGCTGTCGGGTCGATTTCGATTACGTTGTCGGCGCTCTGGACGGACATGGTTGTGGAGTTCGATCCGCAGCTCGAGCAGGATGTGCTTCGCGTCAACGGCCGCGACGATCCTGCCGCGCTGCTCAGAATTTCGCGCTGTCTGGACTCGCTTCTCGGCAGCGGACGCCTGCAGGCGCGCGTCGATAGTACGGCCAATTTTCCGATTGCTGCCGGCCTGGCATCCTCGGCCTCGGCGTTTGCCGCGCTCGTTCTTGCGGCCGCGGCTGCGGCCGGTATGAGCCGCAGCCGACGCGAGCTTGCCAGACATGCCGGCCACGCGTCCGGGTCAGCCGCGCGCTCACTGTATGGCGGCTTCGTCGAACTCGCGAACGCTGGTGACGATATTGCGGCGTCGTCGCTGCTCGACGCGGACGACTGGCCGCTCAGCGTCGTCATTGCAATTACGACGGCAGCGCCGAAGGCCGTCAGCTCCGGCGAGGCGATGGAAATCAGCCGCCGGACGTCGCCGTTCTACGCTCGCTGGGTCGCACAGCAGCAGGCGGATCTGGACGCGGCCCGCGATGCAATTATGTCCCGCGATTTGCGCCGGCTCGCCGCGGTTGCGGAACACAACTGCCTGAAGATGCACTCCGTGATGTGGACTTCGCGTCCGGCAGTGGTTTACTGGAACGAGGCGACGCTAGCCTGCATGCAGGCGATTCGGCTGCTCCAGGCTGCCGGCGTTGCGGTTTTTTTCACGATCGATGCGGGTCCGCAGGTTAAGGCGGTGTGTTTGCCGGACGTCGAACGCACCGTGCAGAACGCGCTCGATGCCGTACCCGGCGTCGCTCGTACAATCGTTAGCGGGCTCGGTAACGGCGCAGCGCTGCTGGATGCCACGTGATGCGCCTTGAGGCGACGGCTCCGGGTAAAATCGTGCTGACCGGCGAATACGCCGTGCTCGATGGTGCGCCTGGCGTCGCCGTAGCCGTCGATCGACGCGCGCGCGTCAGCGTCGTCGCTTCTGCCGGGCCGGCGCATTCCGTTGTCGCACCCGGCTTTGCAGTTGTCGAAGGGCGGTTCACGGCAGATTCCGGCCGATTCGCCTGGCTGCAGGACGGCGAGGCGTATCCGCTGGTCGAGGCGGTCCTGCGCGCCGTCGGTCGCGGTATCCCGGGCTGCCACGCGTTCACGCTGGACACACGTTCATTTTATGCGGCCGAGGATGGCAAAAAGCTGGGCATCGGCGGCAGCGCGGCGCTGGCAGCGGCCCTCGCGGCGGCCGTGTGCGAGCTGACCGCGGTCCCGGAGGCGCTGTTCGACGTTGCGCTCGCTGCGCATCGCGCGTTTCAGCACGGCGTCGGCAGCGGTATCGACGTTGCGTGCAGCGTCTATGGTGGCATGCTTGAGTACCGCGCGGACGTGGGGCGGACTGCGACCCTGCAGTGGCCCCACGATCTGCACTTCGCCGTCTATTACAGCGGCGTGAGCGCAAGCACGACTGCCCGGCTTGCAAAGTTTGTGGACTGGGGACGGGGTACATCTTGGAGTCGACTCGCAGAGGCCGCGGAGCGCGCCGCCGTCGCCTGGCGCTCCGGCGCTTCTGAGGAAATTCTGGGCGAGGCCAGGCGCTACGTCGAGGCCCTGCAGCGCTTTAGCGTCGACAACAATCTCAGCATATTCGACGCCGGGCATGACAAGCTCGCTCGCGCTGCGGACGAAGCCGGGGTCGTGTATAAACCCTGCGGTGCCGGCGGCGGCGACGTCGGCATCGCATTGGCCGACGAATTGACGCGGCTCGCCGCATTTACGGCCGGCGCCAACGCGGCCGGGTTTCGGCCGCTGGAACTATCCGTGGATGCGGCCGGCGTAACGCTTGAGAAGCACGGACAAGACGACCGGCCGCAGCTGGAGCCCGCTTGAACGATTCACGCATATCCGGTCTGTACCGCAAGACGCTCGGTGAGCGCATCGACGAGCTAGAGCGTCGCGGCTTCCTGTCCGCCGCTGATGCCGACTCGCTGCGTACCGGGCAAAGCGTGCTCGCGGCGGTGGCTGCCGACAAAATCATCGAAAACGTCATTGGCGTCTTCGGCCTGCCGCTTGGAATTGCACCCAATTTTCGCGTCAATGGCCGCGACTACCTTGTGCCAATGGTCGTCGAGGAGCCGTCGATTGTCGCTGCGGTCAGCGATGCCGCCAGGCTTGCGCGCTCGGGCGAGGGCTTTGCGGCGGAATGTCGCGAGTCCCTGTTGGCCGGGCAAATCCACGTGACGGCATTGCCGAACGTTGAGGAATCGATCGCCGCCCTGGCAGCGGCGAAGGCAGAGATCCTCGAGCTTGCCGACGGCGTCCACCCGCGGCTCAAGCAGCGGGGCGCCGGGGTCCGGGACATCGAAATCCGCAGGCTGGCGCTTGCGAGCGGTGAGGAGGCCATCGCCGTCCATGTTCTGGCCGATACGGCGGACGCGATGGGCGCAAACCTCGTCAATACGATCTGCGAGCGCATTGCGCCCAGGCTCGCAGAGATCTCCGGCGGACAGTCTGCGCTGCGGATCCTGACAAACCTGACGGACCGGTCGCTTGTCACGGCAGGGGTTCGCTACGAACGCGCGCGCCTCGCGACCGCTACGCTCGCGGGCGAAGCCGTGCGCGACGGGATCATCCTCGCAAGCGAGATCGCCGCCGCCGATCCGTACCGCGCTGCGACGCACAACAAAGGCATCATGAACGGAATCGACGCGCTGGCCGTCGCGACGGGCAACGACTGGCGCGCGATCGAGGCGGCGGCGCACGCTTATGCAGGCTTCAGGAACGGCTACAGGCCGCTGACGCGCTGGTTTGCCGACGCAGACGGCAATTTGGTCGGCAAAATCACGGTGCCGATCAAGCCCGGCATCGTCGGCGGAACGCTTGGCGCGAATCCAGGCGCGAGACTCAGCCTTGCGATCACGGGCGTACGTTCGGCGAAAGAGCTGGCCGAGCTGATGGCGGTCGTCGGGCTCGCCCAGAATTTCGCGGCGATTCGGGCACTCGCCACGACCGGAATACAGCGCGGCCACATGCGGCTGCACGCGCGCAGCGTCGCATCGAGCGCCGACATTCCCGCAAGCCTGTTCGAAGAGGTCGTCGATGCGCTGGTCGCGGAGGGGGATATCAAAGTCTGGCGCGCCCGGGAAATGCTGGCCGAACGTCACGCGGACTGGGCCGCAGACGTGTCTTCGCCCGCTGGCTGCGCGGCCGGCAAGGTAATCCTCTTAGGCGAACACGCGGCGGTCTACGGGAGGCACGCGCTCGCGCTGCCGATCCCGAACGCCGTGCGTGCCAATATCGAGCTCCGCGACGGGCCGTTGGCGCTGACGATACCCGAATGGCGCGAGTCCCATACGATCGGCGCTGGCGGCCCTGATCGCGTCAGTGACGCGCTGTCGCTGATAGGTAAGCGGCTGAATATCGGAGCCCGCGGGTTCGAAATCGAGCTGCATACCTCACTGCCGCGAGGGATGGGACTCGGATCCTCTGCCGCGATTGCCGTAGCGATCATTCGCGCGATTGATTCCCAATTCGAACTGGGCCTCGAAGACGCGGACGTAAACGCGCTTGCCTTCGAGTGCGAGCAGCTCGCGCACGGCACGCCTTCCGGAATCGACAACGCCGTTGCTACGTACGCCGAACCGATGCTGTTCCGTAACAACGATTCCCTGACGATCGAAACCTTGGACCTCGCCGAACTGCCGCCCGTGATCGTTGCCTGCAGCCGGGAGATTGGCCTGACGCACGAGATGGTCCGGAGCGTCCGGCGGCGGCACGCGCGGCAGCCGAAGCGCTACGATGCGCTGTTCGACGAGATCGATGAAATGAGCAGGCAGGGTGCCCAGGCATTGCGGCGACGGGACTATGTCGTCCTCGGGGATCTCATGAATATCTGCCAGGGTCTGCTCAACGCCATTCAGGTGTCGACGCCCGAACTCGAGGCGATGGTAAGCCTTGCCCGAAAAAGCGGCGCGGTCGGCGCGAAATTGACCGGAGCAGGCGGTGGCGGCTCGATCGTCGCGCTGTGTCCCGATTCCGCTGCCTCGGTACGTGACAGGTTCGCCGCTGCAGGTTATCGAACCCTGACGCTCGAGGATCGGAATGTCGGCTGAGTCGAATCGAATCGTCTCCTCCGAGGCAGAAGAACTGATCCTCGTCGATGCAAGCGACATCGTGCAGGGCTATCTCTCCAAGGCGGCGTGCCACGACGGCGGCGGGATCCTGCACCGGGCGTTTTCGCTGTTCCTGTTCAACCAGCGTGGTGAACTGTTGCTACAACGGCGCAGCTCGTGGAAGCGGCTGTGGCCGGGGTACTGGTCGAACAGCTGTTGCAGCCATCCGCGGCGCGGTGAATCGATGTCGGTCGCGACGCGACGCCGGCTGCGCGACGAGCTGAACATCGATGCGGAGCTGGAATTCGTCTACAAGTTCCGGTACCACGCCGCGTTCCACGATTTGGGTTCGGAACGCGAGCTCTGTCACGTTTTCATGGGTCGAATCGCGGGACCGGTGCGGCCCAACGAGCACGAAATCTCTGCCATACGCTTCGTCGATGCCGACGCGCTCGACGCCGAGTTCGAACGATTACCGGCGCAGCTGACGCCGTGGTTTCGGATGGAGTGGCGGACGCTGCGCGATGAGCACTGCGATGCGTTAGAACGATACTTGGGTCGGATTTGAAGCGACGCGCGTGTCGGCGTCAGCTGACGAAGCGGTAATACTCGATGCCGAGATCGCTGAAGTATCGATCGTCGCTGCGGCCGACGCGATCGATTACGAATTCGTTTCTTGCGGCATAGTCGAGTCCCGTAACGCGCCGCCCGTCATGCAGCGCCTCGTACTGGGCGCGGTCCAGGTCGACCGCAAACCGCATGTCTTCGCCGAAGCCGATCGCGGCGGTTGCGCGCTGCCAGTCGTCAGCGACATAAAACGGGATGACCTCGGCCGCATCGCCGCTGCCGTATCCCAGCGTCAGTATTTCCTCGCCGGCGGCAAAGCGCTGTTCGTCGAGCGCCTGCTCGAATCCGGCAGCGAGCCAGGCCGGCAGCGCGGCTGTATACAGATTGCCGAGATCCAGCATTGTGTCGCTGCCGATAGCAAGCTTGTCGAGGATCTCGCGCCGGTAGCGGCGAGTCGCGCGGAACACCCGGTGCACCGCCATCGTCAGCGGATACGCTTCGTAGTTGAGTGTTTCCGGTTCGGCCAGCAGCGCAACCTGCGGCGTGCTCAGCATCTCGGATCGTAGCGCCTTCGGGTCGACGCCGGCGTCGTAACAGTAGGAGGCGAGCTCGGCTCGATCGCCCACGTCGCCCTGACTGAGCGCGAATAGATAAGACACGGCCCAGCCGGTTTCCGGCATGCGCCGATAGGGGCGATGCATGAAAACGGTTTTGATGGAACGCATGTACGCGGCCGGGTTCAGATTCCGCTTTTCGTACATGTCATTCAGCGCGTGCAGCGTTTCGTCGATGTAACAGGTCGTCGAATATTTGCCGTTGAATACCGGAAAGTCCTGAACCTGATGGCTTTCGCTCCGGTCTTGCCCGCAAAACCTGAGCATGGGCTTTCTGAAATCCATGATCCGGTAATCGGATGCCGATCCCGACCCAGGCAGATCGACGACGGCGAGTCGCGGATTCTCCTCGAGCAGCATCGCCACGGCGCCTGCGCCCTGCGTGGGTTCGCCGCTCGAACCGCGCGCATATTCCGCAATATCCGCGCAGACGACGATGGCCTGGCTGCCGGCGCCATCGAGTGCCAGATGACGAATCGCACCTTTCATACCGTATACGCCGCCGAGGCAGGCGTGCTTGAACTCCGGCACCTCACAGCTGCGTGCGATTGGCGCTATGCCACGTTCCTCCAACACGCGGTCCACCATTCCCTTCACGATGATCGCGCCGGCCGAATTATCGGTACTCGATTCCGTTCCGAGGCCGAGGAACTTGATGCGTCGCGGATCCAGGTCGTAGCGATCGATCAGACGAATGACCGCCGTAGCGGCCATCGTGTAGACACTTTGGTCCGGACCGCGGACCCGAAAACTGCGGCCGACGACTTCGCGGATCTTCGGCCACTGGTTTCCCGTCCACCGGCACCAGTCCTCCAGCCAGACGCGATATGGCGGCACATAGGCAGCCAGGCCGCTGAGACCGATGCGTGGAAGAGGGTTTCTCGTCGTCATGGCAGGGAATGTGTACGGACCCGGAATTTTAGAGGCCCGGGCCTTGGCACTCAACCACTTATTGAACCGTGATCGTGATGCCCGGTGATGCCACCGGGGGGTCGTGCGGAACGTGCAGATGATCGCCCAACAGCAGGCGCAGCGTGTGCTGCCCGGCCGAAAGCGTCAGCTCGGTGGACGTGCTCCCGTCGCCGAAGTGCAGGTGATTTGCGTCCGCGGGAATCGGTTTGGACAGGTCGGGAAGCCCGGTGTCGACGAGCAGATGATGGTGCCCGGACTGCGCCTGCAGGGTACCCGCGGGCACGACATCCATGCCCTCGATCCCGAACTCCACCTTGACCGGATTCGTGACGGTCGCGCCGTCTTCGGGCGTTATGAAAAAGACCCGCGCTCCTTGCGGCGCCGGCGTGCGTGGCAGGGCCGTCGCGGCAGTCGCGGGCGCCTGCGGCGCGTCTGCGCCGGCGGTGGGCGTCGTCGCCGCTGGCTCATCGCGACCGCAGGCCGCGACGAGCAGCGTGGCCGCGGCGGAACCGAGCAGCCAGAATGAAATTTGCCGGCAGCGCTTCGCGAAAAGGTTCTTCATGGCATACCTCCGATCAATGTCCGAATGATAGGCGTTTGCGGTGCGTTACTCACGCAATTCCGCGGGCGAATCGTGGCAGTCAGATCGAGAATGCGGCGATTGCCAGCGATCCGAGCATCGTCAGGAGCAGGCCCGTAAGGTAGGCACTCGCGAGTGCGACGTATTTGACGCTCGTGATGAAGCGCCCCTGGCGATAGACACGTCGCATCGCTACGAACAGGTATGCCGGGATATAGATCACTCCGGCAACGATGACGAGCGTCGTAATCGAGTCCGGCAGGGAGATCAGCGCCGCAGCGCGCGTGAACAACACCTCGAGCGTCAGGATCAAGAAGAAAAACGCGTGGACATGGATGAAGAACAACAGGTGTTCCACGTAATAACGCCGCGACAGGGGATACAGCAGCTTCAGAACGAACGCCATGATCGGCAGGAGCACGATCAGCGCGGCGGGAATCGTCTCGAGCAGGCTGTTGATCAGCGCCCGGCCATTGTCGACGAGCGTCTGTTCGCAAATGTGCTGCAGGCGCTGCGGCGTCAAGCGGCGCCCCAGCCAGTCCGGCAGATTCAGCTCCCCCATGGACTCGATATCGCAGCGAGTATCGATCTCGACGCTCAGGCCGCGTTCCTCTGCCGGGGCCTTGGTCCCAGCGGGCGACTCGGCCGAGCGCGGCTCCGGAATGAAAATGCCCTCCCCGGCAAGCGCGCCGATGATCTTCCGGCGCTCCTCGGCCGCGTCCGACTGTCCGGCCGGCGATGGAGATTCTTCGAGCGGCTCGAAGAGCAGTCCGAAGGTCTCGCGCGGATCAAAAAACGCGATGACAAAAAACAGCAGGCTGAGCACGAGGTACGTGCGGAATGGCGGCATGTAGCGCGCCTGTCGACCGCGCAGATAGTCACGAGTCAGAAGGCCCGGCCGGAACAGCAACGGCACGACGGTGCGCCAGAGCCGTGAGTCGACGTCGAACAGATCGTCGAAGGCCTCGCGGACGAGTTCCCAGAGACTGATCATGCGGCTTCGGGAACGCTGGCCGCACTCGGCGCAATATTGGCCGCGCAGCCTCGCGCCGCAATTTTGGCAGGCCGAAGAGATCCCGGCGGCCGGCGGCAGGGATTCCGCCGCCAGCAGCCGGGCCGTAACGGCCAGCTGCCCACCGAAGCGCTCGCTCAGCGCGGCCTCGAAATCGGGCGCCGTATCGTTGACGAAGGAGTCGGCCGCCGCCCCGGAAGCTGCAAGTCGAAACTGGCACACGAGGTCCACCGGGCCTGTCGACTGGCCGTCGATTCTGAGCACATGGATGGACCGCACGCCGGGCGAGTCGCGCAGACAGCCCGTATGGTGCTCGAGCCAGGCCGCGACTGCGTCGACGGCGTCCGGACCTACGTGGCAGACAACCTCATAGACGGGACTGTCGTCCGCCGTCATCTGCCGGCGTCAGCTGGCGGCAGCCTTCGTCTCGGGAGACGGTTTGCCGCGCGACGTTTTCTTGCGTTTCTGCTGATTCTCTTTCTTGGCGGGTCTGGCCGGCTTCGCCGCGGTTTCGTCCGCGCCCGCGCGCCGGAACGCGTCCGGCGCAAAATCGTCCACGGCCAGCAGGTGGGTCACCTTCTCGTGATAATCTGCCAGCTCGCGCGCCTCGTCGGCATCGATGACGCCCGCACGTTCGGCCTCGGAAATCTGGTCACCGAGATAGTCCGAACGAATGAGCCCCTCTTTCCTTGCTTGGCGTAATCGGCTTTCGATTGGCGCGAGCCTGTGCGCGATTTCGAGCGCCTCCTGCAGCAGGCCCAGCGGATTACCGGGTTCGAGCGTCTTGTAGGCCTGTGCGCTCAGGCGTTCCCGGACTTCGCCCGGCGTCGTCACAAGGTCGACGATGTTATTGGCGATCTCGTCGGACGGCGCGGAATACGTGCGGCCCCTCGGGAACAGGAAAAACCTCAGGAACGAAGCAACCCAGCGGTTGGGAAAATTCCGCAAAAACGCGTGCAGGGCCTCCTGCGCCTGATACATCAGCGTGCGTACTGACCACTCGACGAGCGGCAGGTCGGCGGCCCGTCGTCCCTGGTTCTCGAAATGCTTGAGCACGGTCGAGGCGAGATAGATCGAGCTCAATACGTCGCCGAGGCGCGCCGATAGCAACTCGCGTTTCTTGAGTTCGCCACCGAGCGTGAGCATCGCAAAATCCGAGGCCAGTGCGAACGCGGCGCTGTAGCGGTTGATGTTCTGATAATAGCGCCGCGTTGGCGTATTCAGCGGGACACGGCTGAACTTTGCGTGCGTCAGCGCGAGGAAAAACGAACGCGCCAGATTGCTGATCGCATAGCCGATGTGGCCGAAGAGAGCGGCGTCGAATTCGATAAGCCCGCGATCGGTATCTTCGTCGGTCGCTGCGTGCAGCTCGCGCAGCACGAACGGATGGCAGCGAATCGCACCCTGACCGTAAATGATGAGACTGCGCGTCAGGATGTTGGCACCCTCGACCGTTATTGCGATCGGGGTCGCCATGTAACCGCGGCCGAGATAATTGTTCGGCCCCATCATGATGCCCTTTCCGCCGTGCACATCCATGGCATCGTTGGCGATCTTGCGGCCGAGTTCGGTGCAGTGGTATTTCAGGATTGCCGACGGTACGGCTGGCTTCTCGCCCTGGTCGATCGCGCCTGAAGTCACTGACACCGCGGCATTCATGATGTACGTATAGCCGGCGATCCGGGCTAACGCCTCGCCGACACCTTCGAACTTCGCAATCGGCAGGTTGAACTGTTTGCGTATCGCGGCGTAGGCGGCCGTGGCATAGCTTGCCGCCTGGCCACCGCCGGCTGCGGTCGAGGGCAGCGTTATCGCCCGGCCGACCGACAGCAGTTCTACGAGCATCTTCCAACCCTTGCCCGCCATTTCGGGGCCGCCGATGATGTAATCCAGCGGCACGAAGACGTCCTTGCCAGAGGTCGGGCCATTCTGAAAAGCGATCGAGAGCGGGTAGTGCCGGCGCCCGACATCGACGCCGGGCGTATCGGTCGGGATCAGCGCGGCGGTGATGCCGTATTCATCGACATCGCCGATGAGGTGATCCGGATCGTACAGCTTGAACGCCAGGCCAAGCACCGTGGCAACCGGCGCCAGCGTGATGTAGCGCTTGTTCCAGTTCAGGCGAATACCGATTATCTCTTCGCCGTCCCAATTACCCTTGCAGATGACGCCGTTGTCGATCAGGGATGCGGCGTCCGAACCCGCCTCCGGCGACGTCAGCGCGAAACAGGGAATTTCGGTACCAGCGGCGAGCCCCGGCAGGTAGCGGTTCTTCTGGTCCTCCGTCCCGTAGTGGAGCAGCAGCTCCGCCGGCCCTAGCGAATTCGGTACGCCGATTGTCGAAGACGCGGTCGTGCTGCGCCCTGCGAGCTTCATGATGACCAGCGCGTTCGCGTAGGCGGAGAATTCGAGGCCGCCATACTGTTTCGGGATTATCATTGCGAAAAAGCGGTTTTCGATGATGAAATCCCAGACCGCCTTGGGCATGTCCGCAAGTTCGTGAGAAATCTCCCACTCGTCGAGCATCCTGCAGAGCTCCTCGCAGGGGCCGTCGAGAAACGCCTGTTCTTCCTCGGACAGCTTGGGCGCGGGAAACGCCATGAGCCTGTCCCAATCAGGCATGCCCGAAAACAGCTCGCCGTCCCACCAGACGCTGCCGGCTTCGAGCGCCTCGCGCTCGGTATCCGACATCGAGGGCACCAATTTGCGATATTCGTCTAGCAGCGGGCGCGTGATTTTGTCGCGCCGGACCTCGATGAAATTCGGCACCACCATGCCGGCGAAACCCAGCCACAGTAGCAGCAGCCACCACCAGCTGCCGTCGCCGAACAGCGTGTATACGAACAGCGCGACGCCAGTGGCGATCGTGGACGTGCGCAGGTCTACGCGGTTGTAGGCAAGATAGATGCCGCCGCCCAAGAACAGCAGCAGCCAAAGAAGACTACCGATCAGACTAAGCAAGTTGCACTCCTCGAATTGTGTGTCGGCAAATGCGGATTACACATGCCAAGAAAAATTGTCGATTCAAGGCCCCGTTATAGCAGGCCTTCGATCGCCGCGCGTTCTTCGCGCAGCTCCGATTCCGTCACGTTCAGCCGCTCGCGACTGAAATCGTCGATGCGGAGATCCTGCACGATCTCGTAACGCCCGGAGCGGCAGCGGACCGGATACGAAAACATGACTCCGGGTTCGATTCCGTAACTGCCGTCGGCCGGAATTGCCATGCTGACCCAGTCATCTTCCGGCGTGCCGAGCACCCAGTCATGCATGTGGTCGATTGCCGCGGACGCCGCCGATGCTGCCGACGACGCGCCGCGAGCCTTGATGATGGCAGCGCCCCGCTGCTGCACGACGGGAATAAAAGTCTGCTCGAACCATTCCGCATCAACGAGCTCCTTCGCGGGTTTGCCGTCGACGAGCGCATGATTGATGTCCGGATACTGCGTCGAAGAGTGATTGCCCCATATTGTCATCCGACGCACGACGCTGACGTGTGTCCCGGTCTTTTCCGCAAGCTGCGCGAGAGCCCGGTTATGGTCCAGGCGAGTCATCGCCGTGAAATTTTCCGGATCGATGTTCGGCGCATTACTGCTTGCGATCAGCGCATTGGTATTGGCCGGATTGCCGACGACAAGCACCCGGATGTCGCGGCTTGCATGATCGTTGATGGCTTTGCCCTGAGCCGAAAAAATTTTCGCGTTAGCTTCGAGAAGGTCCTTGCGCTCCATGCCGGGTCCGCGCGGCCGCGCCCCAACGAGCAGCGCGAGATCGCTGTCGGCGAATGCCACGTCCGGATCGTCTGTCGCAGCAATCCCGGCCAGCGTTTTGAAGGCGCAATCATTGAGCTCCATGACGACGCCGTCCAATGCCGGCAGCGCCGGGGAAATTTCAAGAAGTTGCAGGATGACGGGCTGGTCCTCGCCGAGCATCTGGCCGGAGCCGATTCGAAACGCAAGCTGGTAGCCGATCTGGCCGGCGGCGCCGGTAATCGTGACGCGCAATGGTGACTTCATTGTGACTTCCTGATTGTTGCCGGCCGATTCCGGCGGCATCGGCCCGGATGCCGGACGGACAGGGCCTGTCGCGGAGTCAAACGGGTGACCCCGGGTTGGCGATTCTAGCATCGCCTGCGTGGCGCGTCCTACTCGTGCACATGATCCGGAAACGCCTTGCGCAGTCGGTCACGCTCCGTGTCGGCAAGCTCGGCAAGACCCTCGCGCTCGAGGTTTTCTATGCAGCTCAGCCAGGTCTCCGGCGTGCTGCGGTCACTGTCGGTGCAACCCTCCATGGCGGCGCTTTGCATCCGTACCGCCGCGGGACCGGCATCCGTGGTTGCGGGTAGCGTTTCGCGACTCGCCCCAATTCGCGAACGCGCGATGTCCTCGGCCTCGCGCAGCGACCGCATGTCGGTCGCCTCGAGCAGCTCGGTCGTCGCCGCTTTCTCGGCATCGCTCCGTTGCGCGTCGGCGGGCGCGGCCGGCAGTCTCGAACTTGCCGGCGACCCGGGCAGCTCCGGTTCGGGCACCGGCAGGCGCGCTACCTCGAGCACGATCGCGAGCGTAAGACCAACCGTTGCCGCCCATGCGAACGGCCGGACCCACGGCGGCGATCCGGAACGGCGACGATCCGCTTCGCTGGCAGCCTGCGCAAGAAGCTGCGCGTCCAGCCGCTCCGGCGCTGTTTCCTGAGCGAGCTCGCGGTACAGCTCGGCCACGAGGTCATCGTGGAGTGGCTCGTGCGTGTTGCCGTTGCGCTCGTCGGTCATGCCATTTTCGTCGCGTCATCGATCGCAGCGCGCAGCTTTTGCAGCGCGTAGCGCAGCCTGCTCTTTGCCGTTTCCCGTTTGCAGCCTGTGACGATCGAAATCTCGTCGAGACCGAGCCCTGCTTGCTCGTGAAGCAGGTAAACGTCGCGCTGTTCGTCGGGCAGCGTAAGCAGTGCTGTCTCGAGCCGCCGCCTCGCGAGCGCCCGCTCGGTCAGCGCGTCGGGTGCTTCCGCGGTGTCGGGAATCGCATCGTCGTCCAACGTCACGGGCCTGGCGTGCTTACGGTTGCGGCGCACGTGATCGATAAAACAATTGTGCGCCACGCGGTACAGAAACGTGGCGAATTTCGCCGTTGGCCGATAGCGCCGACGCGCCTTGATAAGCTTGCCCCAGACGTCCTGAAAGAGGTCGTCAGCCGTATCCGGATGGCGACTCAAACGCAGCAGGTAACGGTAGACGGCGTCTTTATGGCGCCGATACAGTACTTCAAACGCGCCGACATCGCCGTCCCGGTAGCGCAGCATCAGGGCACGGTCCTCTGAGTCCCGCTCCATCAGGGCAGCATAGGTGACGCCCGCCTGCTTCGAAAGCCGCGGGCCGCAGGGCACCGGCATTGCCGCGCAAGCCAGGCTCACGGCCCGGCCCGGCGCGGCGTCCCGCGTTTCCGGTAACGGCCCCGGCTCGGCCCCGCGTGCCGTGCACAAGCCGTTGATTCTGATGAGGTCCTGGCTGCCACCATCGTAATGTCAACGCAGCGCTCGGGCGCCTGGGGTTAACGCCGCCCGAGCCGGGCTTGCCAAACGAAATTTTAGTGTTATAGTTTAGTAGAACACTAGTTCACATATCGATTCTGACGCTCGAGGGAGTCACGGCAATGGTTACCAATGCTGCACGCCATCTGAGTCTCGTTATGGGGCTGCTTATGATGCTGCTCATGACCGCTGCGCTGGTTGCGGGGCAGGCCGGCGCGCCCGTGCCGGCGAGCGCGCGAGCCGACGCGGGATATCGTGACGTTAGCCGGCTCAACGAGCCGCGATCCGGCACCGGGAGCGCCAGTATCCCGGCCTGGGCAGATGATCTCCGGGTGGATCCCGCGCTTACGCGGCGCGCGGTAGAGGCGGCGGCCGCCGTAGTGCGCGATTTCCGCCAGGCGCCGTAGTTCGACCGTGCGCGCAGACTTGCGAGACCCCGCAACATGCGATTCAGATTCCGTCACGAAGGCGAGTAAGGTAGCGACGGAGTATTTGCGCCGGCTCTTCCCGGGGCCGGCGCTTTTTTCCAGCGCCGCTATCCTGACGCCGGCATTCTCGGCGGTCCGGGGCGACTGACGGTTCGGCGTATGGACCCTAAGTGGAGTGACGACCTGCCGATCTATCGGCAATTGCGGGATCGGGTCGTGGAAATGATACTCGAGGGCGTCCTCGTGGACGGCGACGCCCTTCCGTCCGTGCGTAACGTCGCCGCGGAATATCGCCTGAATCCGCTGACTGTATTAAAGGGTTACCAGGAGCTCGTGGACGAGGGCGTGGTGGAAAAAAGACGCGGTAGGGGCATGTTCGTCACCGCTGGCGCACGCAGCCAGCTTCTCAAAGACGAACGCCGCCGCTTTATCGACAAGGAGTGGCCGCAGGTGCTTTTGACGATCGAGCGACTCGGCCTGGATCCGGTGGAGCTGCTGCGGGATGCCGGCTCAGCGGCGGACGCAGGAGACGACAACAATGACTAGCCTGGTCAGCGCGCGCAACGTCTCTAAGCACTACGGCGATGTGCGCGCCGTGGACAATGTCAGTTTCGCTATCGAGAAAGGCAAGATTCTGGGGCTCATCGGGCCGAATGGGGCCGGCAAGACGACGCTGCTCAAAGCGCTACTGGGGCTAACGGACTGCGACGGCGACCTGACCGTGCTCGGCCTCGACCCGTTTCGTCAGCGCAAAGCGCTCATGCGGCAGATCTCATTCATTGCCGACGTTGCCGTCCTGCCGCGCTGGATTCGTGTATATCAGCTGCTCGATTTCATGGCGTCCGTGCATCCGAATTTTTCTCACATGCATGCCGAGGAGCTGCTCGGCCGCACCAAGGTCCGCCGCGATGCGAAGGTTCGGGAATTGTCGAAGGGTATGGTCACCCAGCTGCATCTGTCGATCATAACGGCAATCGACGCAAAACTGCTCGTCCTCGATGAACCGACGCTCGGGCTCGATATCATTTTCAGAAAAGAATTTTACGCAAATCTCTTAAATGATTATTTCGACGGCGAGCGGACGATTCTCATCACAACGCATCAGGTCGAGGAAATCGAAAATCTGCTGACCGATATCATGTTCATAAACGAGGGGAGTATTCTCCTGCACGCACCGATGGAGTCGTTACCGGAAACCTACGTCGAGCTTCTGACCAGCGGCGACAAGGCCGTCACGGCGCGCGGCCTCGGTCCGATTCACGAGCGCGACGTTTTCGGCAAGAAAGTGATGACGTTCGAGGGTATCGACCGAGATAAGCTTGCCGAACTCGGCGAGCTGCATACGCCGTCGGTCGCCGATTTGTTTGTCGCAAAGGTAAAAGGGGCAGCGGCATGATCGTGCACCAGCTGACTCTGATACGTCGCGAGATCTGGGAGCATCGCTCCATCTGGATGACGCCGCTCGTCATTGCGCTGATCGTCTCGCTCATGTCGCTGACGGGGCAGGTTGTCGTATCGGGATTCGATCAGGCTGTCGACATTGCGATCCTTGGCGCGTCCAATGTCGGAGAAAACGAGCGCCGTGCCGCTATTACGGCGTTTCTTGTCGGCATTTCGATATTATTCATTCTCGCAATGCTGGTTTTAACGGTTTTCTACAGCCTGGATACACTGTATGCGGAGCGCAAGGACAAGAGCATCCTGTTCTGGCGATCTTTGCCCATTACGGACGCTGAGACGGTGGTCTCCAAACTCGTCACTGCGGGCTTTCTCATTCCACTGGTAAGTTTCGCGGCGGTTATCCTAACGCACATTGTCAACCTCATAATTTCGAGTATTTGGCTCGCGGCCCAGGGGGGTGATGCCGGCCACTTGATCTGGAGTTCGGTGCCGCTCGTCGACAACTGGGCCGCCACGCTGATCGTATTCGTTGCGCTGCCGCTCTGGATGTCACCGTTTCTGGGCTGGTTTTTGTTCGTCTCCGCGTTTACGAAGCGCTCGCCGCTGCTCGTGGCATTTTTGCCGATTCTTGTCGTGCCGATGCTCGAACGAATCATTTTCGGTTCCGCGATTTTTTCGGAGGCAATATTCGTTCGTACCGGCAAGATGCCGCTGTTCCGCGGCATGGAATCCGCGGATTTTTTCGATGAAGACAAGCTGAGCGTGTCCGGCGAAGCGATCAGCCTGCTGGCGCGGATCGATCTGGCCAGATTCCTCACGAGCCCGTCGCTCTGGCTGGGTCTCGTCGTATGCGCCCTGTTCACGACGGCCGCGATCTATATGCGCCGCTACCGCGACGAGAGTTGACCGACGCGCCGAGTCAGGCTGCGTCGCCGGGACTCGTGCCGATATCGTACTTGCGCAGCTTCCCGCGGAGCTGATGATAGCTCAAGCCCAGAAGATCGGCCGCTTTGCGTTGGTTATGCCGCGCCTTTTCGAGGGCGGCCCGCAACAGTTCCTGCTCCGTATCCGCGAGGCGTTCGGTAAGGTTCGTCGGCAACAGCGGCGGTAGGCGTTTTGGATCGCTCGGCTGGGACGATTTTAACGGCGCGGCAAATTTGAACGGGGAGTCGAACGGATCGAAAGCGATGTTCGCGAGCGGTTTTGACGGGTCATCGGCTCTGTAGACGGAGCGTTCGACACAGTTCTTGAGCTCGCGCACGTTACCCGGCCAGCTGTGTCGCAACAGCGCCGACGAGGCTCTGGGCCTGAAGCCGGGGAACAATGGCCAGCGCAGTTCGCTAGCCATGTTCACCGCAAACGTGTGCGCGAGCGGCAGGATGTCCTCGAGGCGTTCGCGTAGCGGCGGTATCGTTACGACATCGAAGGCGATCCGATCCAGAAGGTCGTGACGAAATTTCCCCTCTTCGGAAAGCGCCTGCAGATCCGCATTCGTCGCACCGACGATGCGCACATCGACGCGCAGCGTATCGGTGCCGCCGACCCGCTGTAGCTCACCGTATTCGATCACGCGAAGGATCTTCTCCTGCATGCGGAGCGAGATCGTTGCGAGTTCATCGAGCACCAGCGTGCCGCCGTCCGCGCGCTCGAAGTGGCCGACGTGCCTGCGCGCCGCGCCTGTGAATGCGCCGGCTTCGTGGCCGAACAGCTCCGATTCCAGTATCGATTCGGTGAGCGCCGCGCAGTTGACTTTGACGAGCGGCCGTTCCCAGCGCCTCGACAGGTAATGCAGCCGCGCGGCAATGAGTTCCTTTCCCGTGCCGCGTTCGCCGACGACGAGAACCGGCTTGTCGAGCGGCGCAGCGCGTGACACGTGCTCCAGCATTTCGAGAAACGCCGGGGCTTCACCGATGATCGGCTGTGAGGGGCGGTCTGCAGACATAGACGAATTAAGCCATAATTTAGCGAAATCCGCTAATTATTGGCGAAATACGCCAAGATAGAATCCCGCCGTCGGCCTGGCGATTCGGACGAAATCTATGAAAATCAAAATCTTATGAGGAGCGCCTGAATGTGGCACGGAATCTGCAAAACCCCGTGCAGGATTGACCAACACGAGGACTACGCCATGGGCATATTCACGAGATTCTCCGACATCGTGAACTCGAACATTAACGCCATACTCGATAAGGCGGAGGATCCGGAAAAGATCGTCCGCCTCATGATCCAGGAGATGGAGGACACGCTGGTGGAGGTCCGCTCCGCGGCGGCCCGCTCGATTGCCGACAAGAAGGACCTGAACCGCAAGCTCGAATCCTTGGAGCGCGAAACCGAGGACTGGGATCACAAGGCCGAGCTCGCAATGCGCAAGGATCGCGAAGACCTCGCAAAAGCGGCGCTGGTCGAGAAGTCTCGCGTTGCCGGCGCGGCCGACATCATCAAAGCGGACTATGCGGCGGTCGACGAGGGGCTCGGCAAGCTCAACGAGGACATTGGCCGCCTGGAGGCAAAGCTCGAGGATGCGAAAGCACGCCAGAAAGCGCTGCTTGCCCGGCACAAGACCGCGAACAGCCGGCTTGCCGCGCGCAAGAAGATTCACGATTACAAGATCGACGACGCAATGATCCGATTCGAGCAATACACGCGCCGGATAGACGACGTCGAAGGTCGGGTCGAGGCCTACGACCTCGGTTTGCCGAAAGACCTCAATCACGAATTCGCGAGTCTGGAGGCAGAAGAGTCGGTCTTGAAGGAGCTCGATGCGCTGAAGCGGCGGGTCGCAGGCGAATCAAAAAGGACGACGGAGGCGGATTAATTGGACCTCGGGGAACTCATAGCGGTCGCGGTCATTCTGTTCATTGCGATCCCTGCACCGCTGTTCATAGTGCTGCACTTCATCACGAAGTGGAAACAATCCCGGGAGATATCGCGGGATGATGAGCAAATGCTCGAAGACCTCTGGGTGCTGGCAGAACGCCTGGAGGATCGGCTGCGATCGTTGGAAAAGATTCTGGACGACGATCTGCCAGAGTGGAGGAATTAATCATGAGCCATCGCAGTTTCAATCTCGATCGTATGCCCGTCGCGGGGCTCTACCGGGACCGTGACAACGGCTGGATTTTCGGCGTCTGTGCCGGCATCGCCGATCGCTTCAACTTTCAACTCACGGCCGTTCGCATCGTTGCGATTTTGAGCTTAGTCCTGTTCTTCTGGCCGACGGCCCTTTCCTATGTCGCATTGACACTGCTTCTCCGAGAGAAACCGTTGATCTACTCCGGGAGGCGGACCGAGTTCGACTTTTGGCGCCGGTATCGGCACGATCGCTGGAGTCGTCCATGATTGCACGGGCGGAAAGCCGTTCGCGCAGGTTTTATCGTAATGCCGATAAGGCCATGCTCGGCGGGGTTTGCGCAGGGATCGCCGACTATTTCGGCTTCAATGTGCGAATGACGCGCATCCTCGCCGTTGTATCGTTCTTCATGGCGATGCCGATGACGACTCTGGCGTATATTGGCACCGTGCTGCTGGTGCCGACGCGCTCAACGACTGCGGCTTCGCCGGCCGTCGATCCGGAGTTTCGACGGGCTGTCCGCGCCTCGCCACAGCAAACGATGACGGATGTTCGACGTCGCTTCCAGTCGCTCGACCGACGGATGGCCAAGCTCGAGAAATATGTGACATCGTCGCGCTATCAGCTGGACCGTGAATTCAGGAACCTGTAGTGACGACTGAAAACGAAGAAAGGATTAGAGGATGAACACCTGGGTAGCCATCGTGGCCATCGTGGCCATAGTGATGTGTGCTGATGTGTGCAAGAGATTCGCAAAGGCGCGCAGCGCCGAAAAAGCCAGCGAAGAAGAGGTCGAGCAAATGCTTGCTAAGATCCAACTTCTGGAGGACCGCATTCAGGTCCTGGAGCGAATCGTTACGGAAAGAAATTTCGACCTCAAGCAGAAGATCAACAACCTCTGAACCATGCCGGATAAGCTGACCGCAGCACGCATTAGCGAATTATTGGCCGATCTCGGGATCACGGACATCCAACGGGCTGCAGTCATCGGGGATGCCGCTACGGGGCGCGATGAGTGCGGCGGGCTCGCTGTAGAGGCGATCGGGCCGATAGCCACGGCCGCCGACCTTCCACAGGGTCTGCGCGCCGATATCACGATCGTTGGCGGCCAGCTTCAGAACCTGCCGCGGCCAGAGGCCGAGCACATACTGGCCAGGCTCAGGGACGTTCATAGCCGCCGCGTGTTGTTGCTGCTCGACGACCACCGTTGGAGCGCCGATGCGCTGCGGGCGCTCGGCTTCCTGGAGAAAGCTGCTGATCGGGCCGGGACCCGGGTCTTTCTCTACGACGCCGACGAATACAACCAGCCCCGTGAGTGGAATAACCCCACCCACTGGGCGAATCCGGATAATTTCAGCAAATACCGGTGGTGACAGCCGGCAAAGGGACGCCGGTGCTTACTCTGCGCGACCTTTGTAGGCCCGCACCTCCTCGTTGAACTGGGCTGCGACGATCTCCATTTCTTCCACAGCGGCGTTATATTTCTTGTTGAGCATATCCGCGCGCTGTGCGAGCAGCTCGGGCTCCGGTTCTTCCATCTCGGCGACGTCGGCCTTTTCTTCCGCCTCGATGCATGCCAGGTAATCCTCCATCGCGGCCATGTATGCCTTGACGGCTTTCTGACCTTCGATCATCTCTTCTTTCGTCGCGGTATTCCCGTCCGGAACTTTGGCTCGTTGGGGATAATCGCAGGCAAAGGCGAGCGATGTGGCGAGCAGCAGGAGACCGGCACTCAGATACGTCAAAGACCTATGCATAAAGTTGACTCGTTGCCGTAGCCACAGCCGGAACTGCGGCGAGTCGGCGTAAAAGGAAACAGCCAATATTTAAGCACGTCGCCAAACGCGAGTGAAGTTGAGCGAAATTTCGTCTCCGATCAGCAACTTGATGGCGCGGAAAGCCCCTGGATATTGTCAAAACACGGGACGCCGCGAGCATGGTGGCCCACGCTACCGTCACGCGAACAGGGCGCGATGCACGTCCGAGCCCTCCGCCTGGGCGAGTAGCAGCTCCAGGTAATTGTCGGCGCTCATCGGATCCCCGAACAGTAGTCCCTGCACGTATGTGCACTCCAGCCGCTGCAGGAAACTCAGCTGTGCCTCATCTTCGACACCTTCGGCAACGACGTCCATGTTGAGATTGCGACCCATCTGGATAATCGTGCCGACGATCGTTGCGTCGTCAGGATTCGTCGCGACGTCGCGCACGAAGGACTTGTCGATCTTAAGCGTGCTGATCGGGAATTGCTGCAGCGCGCTGAGCGACGAGTAGCCGGTGCCGAAATCATCGATGGCCAAATGCAGGCCTAAGCCGTAAAGCTGGTCGAGCAGCTTGATCGTGCGTTTGGGATTCTCCATCAGCGTCGTCTCGGTGATCTCGAGTTCGAGCGAGGTGGGGGAAACCTCATGGCTCCGCAGCGTTGCGCTGATGTGGTTGATGAAGTTGGGCTGTCGAAGCTGCCGTAGCGACAGATTGACGGAAACCCGGCCCGGAGACGAGACCGAGTGCTGCCAAAACCGAAAATCCTCGCAAACCTTATCCAGCACCCACTCGCCGATCTCGATAATGAGGTTGGTCTCCTCTGCGATAGGAATGAAATCCGACGGCAGGATCAGCCCACGATCCGGCAGTTCCCAACGGACGAGCGCTTCGGCGCCGGTGATTTTTCCGGTTTCGAGATTGTATTTGGGCTGGTAGTGCACGAGCAGCTCGTCACGCTCGAAAGCGCGCTTGAGCTTGCTCTTGGTCATCAGCCGCTCGACCGCCGCTTCGTTCATCTGCGGTTTGTAATAGGCGAAGACATTGCCACCCTTTTTCTTGGCGCTATACAGCGCAGCGTCCGCATTACGAATCAGGTCGATAACGTTCGTGGCATCGTCGGGATAATTCGCGATACCCATGCTCGCGGTCATGAAGACCTCGTGTCCCTGCACAAAGAACGGGTCCGCGAGCCGATCAAGAACCGTGCGCGCGAGTTTGTCGATGTTGCCGGGTTCCGTACCGATCGCCCGCAGATCGTTAATCACCACCGCGAACTCGTCACCGGCGAGCCGGCCGATGATTGCGTTCTCGGGCAACGAGGCGGTTAGTCGGTCGGCCACAGTCTCCAGCGTCGTGTCGCCCGCAAGATGCCCGAACGTGTCATTGATCTCCTTGAAATCGTCCACGTCGACGTAAAACAGACACAGCTCATTGCGCGCGCGCCGCGCGCGGGCGATCGCACGCTGCAGCAAATGCTGAAACTGCATGCGATTCGGGACCTTAGTGAGCGCGTCAATCCGCGCGAGGTAGCGAATACGCTGTTCGGCCCGGCGGCGCTCCGTGATGTTTTGCGCGGCATAAATGCGATCACCCCCCGCACCGTCCGTCCCTTCGATCGCGGACGATGTGTACGACACGGGAATCGATTCGCCGAATTTGCTCTCCATGAATACCTCTTTCGGCGTATCCGACAGAGGTTGTTCGATGAGCGACCCGGACTTTTTCTTATCGGCGATCACGTCGATGGGTGTGCCAATCAGTTCATCCTCCTCGAAACCTAGCATCATCGTTACCGCACGATTGATCCGTTTTATTTCCCCCCCGCTCGTCGTAACGATAATTGCCTCGTTCATACCGGAGAGAATGCTGTCGACATAGTCGCGCGAAATCGTCGTCCTGCGCAGCTTGTCGCGCATGTCGTTGAATACTGCTGCCAACTCACTCACCGCATCGTTGCCCGACTGCGGTAGTAATTCTCCGTAGTTCGCGTCCCGAAGCTTTTCCGCCTGGACCTTCAGTTCACGAATCCGGCGTGTCTGGCCGCGCACAGTCAGCGTGATCACGACGCCGCATAAGAACAGCGCCATGAGAAGCCCGGACCCGATCCACACGTAGCTGATGTGGCGGCTCTCGCGTTCCCTCTCCCTGAGGCGCGCCGCAAACGCGGCGGATTCGCCGCGCAGCGGGTCGAGCTCGAAGGACCCCAGGAGCCGGCCGATGGCGTGGTCGCCGATAGTGACCGGATATGACAGCACGAGACGATCGGCCTGCCAGGTGACTGCGCCCGTTTGAACAACCTCCGGGACATCGCCGGCTTCCACTGCCGCCACGCCGTCGGTTTCGAAGCGAAGGCCGGACATCGTGGGGTTCGCAACGAGCGCCCGTCCGAGCGCGGCGGCGATTGCCTCGCGCTCACCCGTCGCGAGCGTCGGGGCCAGACGATCGGTAGTGTCATGCAGCTGGGCGCGGATGCGCCGCTCGAAGCTCGCCCTGAGAAAGGTATCGTGCTCAGCGACGCTCGTCGCCATGAGATCGTTCGCAAGCCAGCGATACTGGCCGTAAAACATCACCAGGAGCGCCACCGCAATCAGGGCACCAAGCGTAATCGAGAGCAGCAGATACCTGGGTATTCGTTTGCTGGTCATATCTCGCGTCGGACTGTCGGATCGGGCCGGGCAGTGATCGCCGGGCGCCGGCCCCCAGGCCGTTTATCGTTATTCTGATCCACCAGCAGGCTTCACGTGCCGCGCTCATCGGCGGTCGTGCGCTCGCCGGCAGGACGTGCTGCCAAGTTTACACCGGCCCATCGCCGGGGCGTATATTTTCTAGACGGAAAAAATTTCCCGCGATTGGGGCCGGCGCTGCGTCTCAGTCGGACCGACCGCGCTTTTCGACGAATTCCGTCGGCGCCTGCTGACCGGTAGTTTTCATGACGCCTTCGACTACGGCCCCCTCCGCGACGGCGATCGCTTCTCCGGCAACGGTGCCTTTGATCCGAGCGCTGTCAGTGATCTCGATCTTGCCGGCAGCGATTATGTCGCCGTCGATCCGCCCGGCAACGATCACGTTCGACGCCTTGATCGTACCGTTCCAGATGCCCTGCTTCGCAAGCGTCAGCGTGCCCTCGAGGTCGCAGTCTCCGTCGACCTCGCCGCTGACGAGATAGTCGCCGCGCCCGCTGATGACTCCGGAGATCTTGCAGCCCTCGTTGATGAGTGTCGCCGGGCCCGACGCGCGATCGCGCAGGCGCCGAAGCGGAGATTCGTTCATCGTGAAATAGCCTTAGATCCAGAGTTCTTGAAAGAATGAAGTGTAACGTCCGACCGGCGCGTTTGTTATGCGGATTTACAGAATCAGCGATTCTTCTCGAGGTAGCCGTAGCCGATGGTTTCAATAGTTACCAGAATGCCACCTTCGAACACGAGCCGGCGCATCAGCTTGCGGGGACCGAAGTTGTAGACGTACTCGGTGACGACGACCTCCTGATTGAGAAACCCGTAGGCCGGATAACGCCGTTCCCCGATGCCGCGCAATATTCCGCGACGGAATCGGAGATCGACCGCCCGTATCGTATAGCCGAGGTGGCGCACGGCAGTAGGTTCGCCGCAAATCGCAAGCACCTGTTGCTCATGCATGCCGTCCTTGACGAGTTTCGTCCCGCACCGAAACGCAGCTGCGGGCTCAGCCGTGAACATCGCCACGACAACAAGCGCCGCGGCGGCAAGAGGCTTACCGGAATTTCGGGTCATCTTGTAACGAGTCCTGCCAGCCGTTATCGAGCATACCGACATTCTAGCATCGGCGCCGGGCCTCGCCCTGGCCCGCGCACGCGGCTGTTACTAATCGACAAACAAGCCCGCCGCGAGTTCACGAGAACTCACCGATCGCGCGCCGGATGACGACGTGTGGTAAAAACGCGGGCGAGGGCCGATTACGTGACATCGACATTCGACAAGCGCCTGGGCGCGATCGTCAACTCAAATGACGCGAAGCTTGCCGGGGGCCGCAAGGGCATTGAGAAGGAATCGCTGCGCGTCGACGCGGATGGTTATCTTGCCGCGGGACCGCACCCAAAGACCCTGGGTTCGGCGCTGACAAATCGCTTCATCACGACGGACTTTTCCGAGGCGCTGCTCGAATTCGTGACGCCGGCATTCACGAATACGTGGGAGGCACTCCGGTTTCTGTGCGACATCCATCAGTTTACGTACGAGCGACTTGCGGACGAACTTCTGTGGACGGCAAGCATGCCCTGTCGGATTCCTGCAGATCGTGAGATTCCGCTGGCGCGGTACGGGACGTCGAACGTAGGCCGAATGAAGACAATCTACCGACGCGGGCTCGGGTATCGCTACGGTAGGCATATGCAGACGATCGCGGGCGTGCATTTCAACTATTCCATTCCCGATGAATTCTGGGCGTCGTACCAAAAAATCTGTGTCGACCCGCGGACCGAGAGTGATTTCCGGTCCGATCATTACTTGAGGCTGGTGCGCAATTTCCGGCGTTTCGGCTGGCTCGTGCTGTATCTGTTCGGCGCATCGCCCGCGATGTGCAAATCGTTTTCGCGTGACGATACCCCAGGGATGCCGTCATTCAATCAGGAAACGTATTACGAGCCGTTCGGAACGTCGCTCAGGATGAGTGACCTCGGCTACAGTAACAAGAATCAGTCTCGCATCAATATCTCCCTAAATAGCCTGGACGAGTACATTCGCGATCTGACCCAGGCAATACGTACGCCGGTACCAGCCTATGAGCAGATCGGCGTCAAAGTTGACGGCGACTATCGCCAGCTGAGCGCGAACCTCCTGCAGATCGAGAACGAGTACTACAGCTCCATCCGGCCCAAGCGCGTGGCGCATTCGGGTGAACGTCCGACGGCCGCACTCCGACGCGGCGGCGTCGAGTATGTCGAGATTCGCGCGCTCGATATCAATATTTTCGATCCCGCCGGTATCAACCAGAATACGATGCGCTTCATGGAAGCTTTTCTCATGTACTGCCTGTTGGAAGACAGCCCGCCGATCGATGAGGATGCCCTCGAAGAGACCCTGCGCAATCAGATCGCGACGGCGAAGCGCGGCCGCGATCCGGCATTCGCGCTCGCGAGCGCGGGCAAGGAGATTTCGCTTGCCGAGTGGGCGGGGGATGTCGTTGCCAAAGTCCGGGACGTTGCCTCCGTCATCGACGCTGAGGAAAGCGGCAACAGCTATACCGCCGCGGTGGACGAAATGCGGCAGCGCATCGCCGATCCGGACGCCACGCCGTCGGCACGGGTCCTCGACGAGCTACGCAGCGCGGACTGCAGTTTTTTCGACTTTGCGATGACGGCCGCGCGGGGGCACCGCGATTATTTTCACTCGATCGCGTCGCTCCCGGCCGAGCGACAGAGAGAGTTCGAGCACGAGGCGACTGCATCGCTCGAGCGGCAGCACGCGATCGAGGCGGCCGACGAAATTACCTTGGACGAGTACATCGCGCGCTATTTCGCGAGCGACTGAGGTCGCCGCCGAACTGCTGCGATGCTCCGCCTCGCGGTGGGCGCCCCGCATCGGCCGGACAAGTGTGCGGTTGGTCACAATTTGGCGGGCTATGCCGTGTGTGGCTCGGGCAATTTAACTAAACTTATGCGCTCACGCTGACCCCAGGAAACTGCGCAGGCTGGCTCGACTCTTGATCAGGACGTTTATAGCAGGCTTTATTCTCGGCCTCCTGGCATGCGGCGCCGGTCTGTATTTCGTGCCGGCAGTCGATCAGTATCGGGAAGCGTCGCTCATCGCGGTCAGTCCGAACGGCGGTACGACCGAAGCCTTTCACATCAATGTGCCGATCGACCGAATGATGATGGGTTCAGCCAACGTGCGGGAGCCGGTCCCACCAGGGCTTGAATGGCCTGATGACGCGCTGTTCGCGGGCGTTACTGCCGAGCTGTTCAAAGTCCGCAACAGCAAAGACGCCGTCGTCGGCGTCGCAAGCAGGGTTGCGGCGGACGATCCTGATGTCGGCCGCGTCATCGAGTGGGTACTGCATTTGCCGGCCCGCGGCTCGCTGTTCGCAACGATGCAGGCCGCCGCGGCCGGGGAGGGGCCCCGGCGCGGCACGCTGAAGGACGGGACGAGGGAATTTCGCACGATCGGCGGGGAGCTGACCGAGCGCTGGGTCGCCGACGCATCGGCGGCGGGCGAGCGCCTTAGCGGCCGCATCGAGCTCGTAACGCGGTACGCGTCGTCACCGGCGGGGACACCGTGAAGTATCTTGTTTCACTGGCGCTCGGTGTACTCGGAGGCGCTGCGGCGCTGCTCGCCGCGCTGTACTACAACCCGTTCACGCAGGGACAGAAGCTGTCGCCCTTGTCGGTCAGCGAGAGTGAAGTGATAAGCCTGAACTACTCGGCCGTTGCGCGCGACGCGCTCGTGTACACGAACAGCGGGGAATCGCAGATGAAGCCGTTCCCGGACAAAGTCCAGCAGTTCTGGGAACCTACGCTCAGGAGCACCGACGCGTTGGTGACGATACTGACGGACTCGCGTAAGCAGCCGATCGGGATCGGCATCAAGTTTTCATCGCACTCGGAAAATACGCGGCTTCTCGAGGGTACGGCGCTCGTCGACAGCGTCTGGCACATATACCTTCCGCGCCAGGGCAGCTTGTTCGTGCAGCAGACGGAAAACTACTGGGACTACCTTCGCGATATCGTCATTCCTGCGCGCTGGAGTTCGGCCAATAATTGGCGCGGCAACTGGCACGGCAACATGACATTCGGCCCTGGGGCGCTTGGTACCGCTGCCGTGACGGGCGGCAGTGGCCGATTTCGAGTGCTGACAACAGCAGCGGTCGAATCGCTGAGCGCAAAAGCTTATTCGGTAGAGCGCGGCCCGGTCGCAATGATCGGTCAGCTGACAATCGAAATCCCGGCCGAATCCCGAGGCGGCGACATCGAGGGGAACGCGGGCCTGGAATAGTGCGAATTTCAGCCGTCTGCTCACGGCGTATCTCAAAGCCAGTTTCAGACCCGTCACGCTAGCCAACTTCGGCCAATGGCCAAAGCACTGGCAAGAGGACCATGACAGTCACGAACACTACGATCGTAAGCGGAACGCCCACTTTGAGATAATCGACAAACCGGTAGCCGCCGGGCCCCATGACGAGGATGTTCGCCGGATGCGAAATGGGGCTCGTAAAGCTGGCCGATGCCGCCATGGCGACCGCCATCATTGCCGTTTCCGGCTGGAGCCCCATATCGGCCATCGCCGATAGGACGATAGGGGACATCAGCACGACCAGTGCTGCCGTAGGAATGATCATCGTAGCCATCGCAGTCAGCACGTACAGTCCCATGATGACCGGCCATGGCCCGGCGTCTCCGAGAAATGCCATGACCTGTCCGGCGAGGTAGGTCGCAGCGCCGGTATCCTGCATCGCGGTCCCGAGCGGCAGCATGCCGGCGATCAGAAAGATAGCGCGCCAGTCGATCGCCCGGTACGCCTGCTCCATAGTCAGGCAACCCGTCAAGACCATCACCGATCCGCCGACGACGGCCGCGATCGATATCGGCGCATATCCCATCATGACGGAGATGACGACGCCGAGCATGATGGCTCCGGCCAGCGGGGCACGCCGGGTGTCAGGCGGTTCCTGACCGAGCGGAGTCAGGATCAGGAAATCCGGATCCGATGCGAGCAGCTGCAGGCGATCCCGCGGCCCGAGCAAGAGTAGCGCGTCGCCCACGTTGAGCCTTTCGCTGGCCAGATCGGCACGCACGGTCTCGCCTTCGCGCCAAATGCCGACGAGCTCGATGCCATAGCGTTCGCGAAAATTGAGCTCGCCGACCGTCCGGCCCGCAAGGCGGCTGCGCGGATCAAGCGTTGCATCCATGAGCGTCAGGCGCTCGGATTCGATCGTGCCGCCCAGCTTGCCGCGAGCATTTGCGTCGATCTCGAGGCCCTGCAGCCCACGCAGAACGTCGAGATCGCCAGGCTGGCCCTCGATGAGCAGCAGATCGCCCCCCTCGAGAAGCTCGTCACCGCGCGGCATGACGCCGAGTTCTCCTTCGCGGAATACCGCGACCACACGAAAATCGAACGCGTCGGCGATGCGGCTCTTTTCCAGCGTCGTACCGACGAGGTCGCTGTCTTTCGGAATGCGTACGACAAACATGCGCTCGTCCGCTTGGTAGCGTTGCTCCAGGTCGTCGCCGGTCAGGATTTCCACACCCTCGAAGTCGGAAAATTTTTCGAGCTGCTCTACAGCCTCGATCTCGCCCTGCACGAGAACGCGCTCGCCCTTGCGCAGCGGTACGTAAGCGAGATCCGTCAGCCGATAGCTGTCGCGGCGGCGCAGCCCAACGACCGCGACGTCGAAGCGTGTCCGGAATGCCGCGTGGCGTACGAGTTCGCCCGCGAGCGGTGAGGTATCGGTGATTGTCACCTCCGCGTATGCGACCTTTGCAGCCACCATCGACTTCAATACCGGGGCTTCGCGCTCGATCACGAGGTCGCTCCAGCGCCGCAGTTCCCGGAACTGGTCGACGCGACCCTGCACGAGGAGGCGATCATTGCCACGCAGGACCGTCTGCCGGTTCGGCAACGATTCAGTGCCGCTGCCGCGAAACAGGCTAAGGATGATGAGCCCTGTCGAACTGCCAATACGGCTTTCGGCGATCGTTTTACCGACCAGGAGCGAATCGTGCGGGACACGTAACATAAACGTGCGCTCATGAAGCTTGTAGCGGCTGCGCAAGGCACGCTGGCTGACATGCTTGCCCCGGCCGGCTCGCAGTTTCGGCAACAGGAAACGGCCAATCAGAGCGACGAACAGCACGCCTATGATCATCACGCCGCCACCGAGCGGCGTGAAGTCGAATAGCGCGAACGGTGCACGCCCGCTTCGGGCCAGTGATTCACTGATGAGCAGGTTCGGCGGCGTGCCGATCAGCGTCATAAGTCCGCCAAGCAGGGTAGAATATGCGAGCGGCATCAGCAGCCTCGATGCGGCGATACGCGTGCGTCGTGCCACCTCGACGACGACGGGCAACATCAGCGCGGCAACGCCAATATTGTTCATAAACGCGGACAGCACCGCGCCGGTCACCATGATGACGATGACCATTGCGAACTCGCGACGGCCCGCTACGCGCATGACCTGGCGGCCGATGATGTCGGCGATTCCGGTCCGCGTCAGCCCCTCGCTGAGGATGAACATCGCCCAGACCGTGATGACTGCGCTGTTGCTGAAGCCGGCGAATGCCTCGTCCGGGCCGACGAGCCCGGTGACCGCGAGTGTGCCGAGGACCATCAGGGCGACCAGATCCATGCGGATGACTTCGCTGATGAACAGGATCAGCGACACGGCCAGGATGCCGAGCACAAGTGCGATTTCGAACGTCATGCGAACCGCAGGTCGATTACGGTGTACCCCTTAAGCCGGAATTTGTCGCCTCGCCTATTCGGCAGACCGAAACGCGAAGTCATGAAACGGCGCCCAATTCCGTTTTATACACGAGCGCGGCGGAAAAAGCGTCGCCCTGCAACATTCGTTTTCAATCGGGTCGCAAATCGGCGACGATGCGTCGGAGATCTGCGTCACGAGACTGCGGGCCCGCGAATTGGCGGACGGAGACCCTCGCGAAGCTGCGCGCGGGACGGGCGGGATACACTGTCACGCAATTTTTGACTCGACGACTGCCGATGAACGCTTTGCCGACGTACCACGCGCGAATTCCGCGGCGCCTCAGGCGTCAGCATGTTCGTGGCTGCGACTATGCGATTTACGAGTGGGGTGATCCGCAGCGGCCGCTCATCGTGTACCTGCACGGGTGGGGAGATACGGGCTCGACGTTTCAGTTCGTCGTTGACGAGCTCAGCCGCGACTGGTTCGTTGTCGCCCCGGACTGGCGCGGGTTCGGGCGTTCGGGTCGTGGAGCGGAGGCCTATTGGTTTGCGGACTACCTGGCGGACCTGGATCATCTGCTTGCCTATTACAGTCTCGCGCATCCGGTGCAAATGATCGGCCACAGCATGGGCGGCAACATCGCGAGCCTGTATGCCGGCGTCATGCCGGATCGTGTTCAAGCGCTCGTCAACCTGGAGGGCTTCGGGCTTCCCGATGCCGATCCGAAGGCCGCGCCGGCCCGCTACCGGGACTGGATCCGGCAGACGCACGCGTCGCCGGGTTTCTCGACGTATCGAGACCATGGGGAGCTATCGCGCCGACTATCCCGGCGCAGCCCGCGCATGGGCGCTGCCCAGGCGATGTTCGTTGCCCGCGAATGGGGAGAAGTCGCGGCCGACGGGCGTGTGCACTTGCGTGCCGATCCCGCGCACAAGCGGCCGAATCCCGTGCTGTATCGTCGCGCCGAGGCCGAGGCCTGCTGGCGCGAGATCCGGGCCAGGGTGCTGCTCGTCGAAGGCCGCGACAGCGACATCGTGGCCGGTACTGATGCGCTGGCCGCGATGGCTCCGCTGCTCAGAGACTCGAAGCGTCTGCAAATCGAGCGGGCCGGTCACATGCTGCATTTCGAGCAGCCGGCCGCGGTCGCCCGCGCCGCGGAGGCGTTCTTGGATGTGTGAGCGTATCCAGTAACCGGTAAAGAGTCAGACGCGGCGGCCGGCCTGCCAGCCGCGTGCCGGCCTCGGCAGCGTTGCCACTCCGCAGCATTGGACCGCGTTCCGATCAGCGGATCGACGCTGCCGCAAGGATGTGCGAGATGTCGCAAAAAAAGGCGGTGGCTCGGAGCCACCGCCAGGCGGTGCGAAACAAACAGCATAAGGGGTTTTGTTTGTAACGTGCACCTCGGTAAGGGCTGCGTCTCTGCCAGCGTGACCGACAGGTTCTGCTGTCGCGACGCGCTAGTAGTATATTTCTGTCCCGCCAACATGCGCCGCGTTTTGTTGCTACAGTGCGTTGATGCACGAGAGGAGCAATCGGTTGCAAACAAATTGGCATAAGCAAATTGGCACTCGGGATCGGCGAGTTTCGAATGGCCCCCCTTAGAGTGGCTCACCCGGCGCAGGCCGGGTTGCGGAGGATTTGCATATGAACTCAACGACTCCTGTGCGTGACCGGGTAGCGGCTGATGAATGGGAGACGCGCGTCGATCTTGCGGCCTGCTACCGTATTCTGGCGCTCCACGGCTGGGACGATCTCGTTTTCACACACGTATCCGCGCGCGTGCCGGGTCCTGACGAGCATTTCCTGATCAATGCCTACGGAATGCTGTTCGAGGAGATGACCGCGAGCAGCCTCGTGAAAGTCGATCTCGACTGCAACAAGGTGCTCGAGTCGCCGCATCCGGTGAATCCGGCCGGATTCGTGATCCATAGCGCGGTGCACGAGGCGCGGCCCGACGTCGCGTGCGTGCTGCATACGCACACAAAGGCCGGCATTGCGGTCTCGGCGCAGGCAGACGGTTTGCTGCCGATCTCACAGACGGCGCTATTTCCGTACGCCACGATCGCGTACCACGACTACGAGGGGGTGGCGCTCAACGACGACGAGAAGCCGCGCCTGGTGGCCGACCTCGGCAACAACCATGCGCTGATACTTCGCAATCACGGCCTGCTGACGACGGGCGCGACGGTTGCGGACGCATTTCTGTTGATGTACCTGCTGGAAAACGCCTGCCAGATTCAGCTGCTGGCGCAGTCGACGGGGCAACCGCTCATTCGGGTGCACGACGACATCGTCGCCGGCATCCAGGCGCAGGCCGAGGCAGTGACGCTCGGTCTGGGAGGACAGCTCGTGTGGCCGGCACTCTTGCGCAAGCTGGACCGAAAGGACGCCTCGTACCGGGACTGAGCACTTTGGTCGACCGCCGGGGCGCCGCGGCTACGACAGAAACATTGTATACGCTGGGTTGTCGCTTTCTTCCCAGTGCGCATAGCCGAGATCGGCGAGATGCGCCTCGAGTTCGTCGGTTTCGTTTGCCGGCACGTCGATGCCGGCCAGAATTCGGCCGTGATCCGAGCCGTGATTGCGGTAATGGAACAGGGTAATTGTCCAGTCCGTACCGATTGCGTCGAGGAACTGCAGCAGCGCGCCCGGTCGCTCCGGAAACTCGAAGCGGAACAGGCGTTCGTTTGCGAGTCCTGGTGCCCGGCCGCCGACCATGTGGCGTATGTGGAGTTTAGCCAGCTCGTCATCGCTCAGATCGACGACCGGATAGCCTGCTTCTCTGAGTATGCTCAATATTTCTCCGCGCTCGGCATTGCCGTGCCGCAGCTCGACGCCGACGAAGATATGTGCGTTTTTCGCATCGCTGTAGCGATAATTGAACTCCGTTATGCTACGACGGCCGATCGCCTTGCAGAACTTGCGAAAGCTGCCCGGCTCCTCCGGGATCTCGACGGCGAGAAGCATTTCCTTCTCCTCGCCGACCGCGGCGCGTTCCGCGATATGGCGTAGTCGATCGAAATTGACGTTTGCACCACAGTTGATCGTCACGAAGGATTTCCCCGCGACCTTACGCTCGGCGACGTATTTCTTGACGGCGGCTACAGTCAATCCACCGGCCGGCTCGACGATCGAGCGGGTGTCCTCGAAGATATCCTGAATCGCCGCACAGATCTGGTCCGTGGTCACGGTCAAGATTTCGTCGACGTACTTACGGCACAGGCGAAACGTTTCATCGCCAACGCGCTTGACGGCGACACCGTCGGCAAAAATGCCGACGTGGTCGAGCGTTACGGGCTTGCCGGCTTCGAGGGACGCGCTCATCGCTGCGGAATCGTCGGGCTCGACGCCGATTATGCGCACATCGGGCCGCACCGATTTTACATAGACTGCAATGCCACCAATCAATCCGCCGCCGCCGATCGGAACGAAAATAGCGTCGAGCTCTTCGCCGGCCTGGCGGAGAATCTCTGCACCGATCGTGCCCTGTCCGGCGATAACGTCGGGATCATCGAACGGATGTATGAATATCAGGCCGCGCTCGCGTTCCAGCTTGCGCGCGTAGGCAAACGCGTCGTCATACGTGTCGCCGAACAGCACGACCTCCGCACCGAGGGATCGTACGGCATTAATCTTGATCGCGGGCGTCGTCCGCGGCATGACGATGACGGCGTTAACGCCCCGCCGCTCCGCGGCGAGCGCGACCCCCTGGGCATGGTTGCCGGCGGAGCTGCAGATGACGCCCCGGGCAATCGCGTCGTCATCGAGAGCGGCGAGCTTGTTGTAGGCGCCGCGCAGCTTGAAGGAGAACACCGGCTGCAGGTCTTCGCGCTTCAGCAGTATCCGGTTGCCGAGTCGCTCCGATAGCAGCGGCGCAAACTCCAGCGGCGTTTCGTTGGCCACTTCGTACACGCGCGCGGCGCTTATGCGTTCGAGGTAGTGAGAGTCGCTCATCGCAGCAATTCAAAACGTATTGTTGCGGTTATCGCACACCCGGGGCGCGCGAGCAAAAATTACCGCGTCCGCCGGAATTCGCCGGTGGCAGGGGCATGCCCGCGTATGTTCGCATGCAGCGATGGACACAAAGGGGCGCGAAAATCCACGGCCCGCCGATGGCAAATCTGAAGCCGATTGCGCAGCCCTGTTCCGTAGCCCGGCGCTCGCGGCGGCACGGCATCGCGGCCTCGGCCCTGTACGCGTGATTACTGCGCCGTCGGCGGCGGCGACTCTATGGGCCGCGACGCTCGCCACCGTGTGCCTGGGTGCGAGTCTCGTGCTCATCGAATTGCCCGAGCGCGCGCGGGCAGTCGGCTTGCTGGTGCCGGCTGGTGGTCTCGTCAAGGTGCGTGCACCGCGAGCCGGCCGCGTCGAGCGACTGGCCGTCGGCAACGGCACTCGGGTGGTTGCGGGCGACTCGCTGGCGTGGCTCGGCAGCACCGGGACATTGCCGGACCGCGGCCCCGTGGCAGCCCTGCATGCCGCATCGCTGCGGCGGGAACTGAATGCCGGCGAAGCGCTGCTCGACACGGAAATTTCGGCAGCCGCTGCGCGTCGCGACGGACTGCGGCAGCGCGTTCGCCTGCTTCGCGAGCGCCTGCTCATTGCGCGCCAGGAGTTCGCGACCCGCACAGAAAAAGCCCGCCTCGAAAAACATCGGGCGCTGCGTATGGACAGGCTGGCGGCAGACGGACGGTTGGCGCGGCAGGCGTCCGACGATGCTGATGTCGTGGCGCTGGCGGCTGCCGCGGACGGCTTCGCGGCGAGGCAGCGCGCGCTGGCGCTCGAGGCTGAAATCATGGCGGCGACAGCGCAGATCGAATCGGAATTGCGCTACGAAGCGCAGCAGCGCGCAGCGCAAGCCGCCCGTCGTGAGGGCCTGCTCCGTGACCTTACATCGTCCGAGCTGCGATCCGTCGAGGAGCTTCGTGCGCCCGCGGCCGGGGTTGTCGCAGGGGTGCTGGTTCGCGCGGGCAGCGCGGTGAGACCGGGACAAACTCTGATGACGATTTACGATCGCGATGCTCCTCTCGAGGCGCAGCTCTTTGTCGCCGCCGACAGCGCCGCATTCTTGCGCCCCGGCCAGTCCGTCGAATTGCGCCTGCGCGCTTACCCGCATCAGACCTTCGGCACGGTTCCGGCCGTCGTGGCCGACATCGGCGCCATCGCAATGCCTGCGCAGGAGTTCGACGTTGCCGTGCCGATCGCGGGCCCGGTGTTCGAGATCCGGGCAAAACTCGCTGACCCGGCAGTGACCGCGTTCGGCGATCGGTGGGTGCTTCCGCCCGGCACACTAATCGAGGCCGATCTGATTCGCCGGCGCTGGCCCCTGTATGGCTGGCTGTTTCGGGCTCTCGGAGACCGACTGGCGCGGTGGGACTGAGTGGCCGGCCGCGTGCCCGTGATCCTGCAGGCCGAGGCATCGGAATGCGGCCTCGCGGCCGTGGCCATGGTGGCGGCGGCGCACGGCCGATCCGTAGAACTCGCCGAGCTCAGGCGGCGCCTGACGCCGGCCGATCGCGCGCCCACGCTCACGGGCCTCACGGCCGTCGCCGGCCTGCTCGGCCTTGCCGCCCGTCCGGTCAGGGCCCGGCTGGCCGAACTGCGAAGCCTCGAGCTCCCCGCGATCCTGCACTGGCAGTTTGACCACTTTGTCGTCGTCACGCGCGTCGCGCGACGCGCCGTGACGATTCACGATCCGGCCTGCGGCCAGCGACGCATCTCGATCGACGAAGCGAGTCGGTCGTTCACCGGCGTCGCGATCGAGTGCCGTCCCTGCGGTCGACCGGCCATCCAAAGCGTCGCGACCCGCCCGACGCTCGCAACGCTGATGCGCGCATTTCCGGGATTGCACCGGTATCTGGTCCTGATGCTGGGGCTCATGCTCGCGACCCAGGTTTTCGCACTCGCGCCGCCGGTTGCGACGCAGTTACTGATCGACGAAATCGTCCTGGCCCGAAATCAGGCCTGGCGGCACTCCGTGCTGCTTGCGGTCGGCCTGATGCTGATGGCGTCGGTGGGCCTCGATGCGATGCGCCGGTGGTTTGCGCTGTACACCGGAACCAAGCTTGCAGAGGACGGCACGGCGGCGGTCGTCCGTCACCTGTTCTTGCTGGCGCCGGAAACGGTTCTGAGACGGCACGTCGGCGACCTCGTCTCGCGCATCGAGTCCCTGCGTCCGATCCGCACCGCGCTGACCGAAACCTGCATTACGGGCGTCGCGCAGTTGATCGTCCTGTCGAGCACGCTTTTGGTCATGGCGCTTTACAGCGTGTCGCTGACGCTGATCTCGCTCGGCATGCTAGCCGTAGCGATCGGAATCCAGGCGACTCTGCTGCCACGAACGAGAAGCCTGAGCCTCGAGGCGCTCGTCGCCATGGCCAAGGCGTCGAATTCGTTGATCGACTCGCTTCGCGCTTTCGAAACTGTGCGGACACTCGGTCTCGACCGGCAGCGGCACGACGTATGGCGGGCCCAGTTCGCGACGGGCACGAATGCGAGCGCCCGCGCCGCGCGTCTGGGCATATTGGCCGGCGCAGGGCAGGGTCTTGCAAGCGCAGCGGACCAGCTCTTATTCCTCGGCATCGGGATCAGCCAGGTCGGCGACCGCCAGCTTTCGATCGGCGCGCTGTTTGCATTTCTGGCCCTGCGCGGCCGTCTGGGTGCGGCCGTGATCAGCCTCACAGGCGTGGCCCGCGAACTGTACCTGCTGCGGCCCCACGTCGAGCGCGTTAGCGAGATTCTTGTCGAGCGACCGGAGAGCGCGCCGACGCCGGCAGTCTGCAAACCGATTGTGGGCAGGATTCGCTGTGAAAATCTCGGCTACCAATATCCGGGCAGCGCTGCGCTGCTCGATGCCTTTGACGCCGACATCGCGTCCGGCGAATTTGTCGTCGTGACGGGCGCATCCGGCTGCGGCAAGTCGACGCTGTTGCGGCTTATCGCCGGCAGCCTGCGCCCGGAGGCCGGGCGCATACTCGTCGACGATCTTGATCTCCGCCTGTGGCAGCCGCGCACACTTCGCCAGCAGCTCGGTGTCGTCATGCAGAATGACCGCCTGCTCGCCGGCTCCCTCGCCGACAACATCAGCTGCTTCGATCCGGCGCCGAATATCGATCGCATTCGCGAGGTCGCTCTGATCGCAGAAGTCTGGCAGGACATCGAAGCGCTGCCGATGGGGCTTTACACGCCGATAACGGGCGCGACCGGCGGGCTGTCGGGTGGCCAGGTGCAGCGCATCTTCATCGCCCGCGCGCTGTACCGGCGCCCGCGCGTCTTGCTGCTCGACGAGGCGACAAACCAGCTCGATGCCGGCTCGGAGAAGCGGGTGCTCGCCAATCTGCGAGGCCAGGGCATTACCATCGTGGCCGTGGCGCACGGCGAGCAGGTCGTCGCGCGTGCGGGGCGTGTCATACGTCTGGATAAATCGCGGGCGGGGCCATCCGGTACCGTCACGATACGGGCGCCGGGCGGCATTGCGCATGGCAATTCGACCGTGGGGCTTTCATAATGCCCGGCGTCGCGCCGGTCGCATTCATTCACAGAACGAGATTGCCGCATTGACTTGTCTCTTGATCGCGAACGCTCGCCTCGTCAACGAATCCAAAATCGTCGAAACGGATGTCCTGGTGCGAGGCGAGCGAATCGAAAAAATAGCGGCCGGCATCGCGGCGCCTGCGAATGCCGAGGTCATCGACGCGGCGGGGCGTTACCTGATTCCGGGGATGATCGACGACCAGGTGCATTTTCGGGAACCGGGCCTGACACACAAGGGCGATCTCGAAACCGAATCGGCCGCCGCCGCCGCGGGCGGCGTCACGAGCTTCATGGACATGCCAAACGTCGATCCGCAGACCACGACGCGGGAAGCGCTGGCGGATAAATATCGCCGGGCAGCGAACCGCTGCGCCGCGAATTACGGTTTCTACCTCGGCGCGACGAACACCAATATCGACGAGATCAGGGCGCTGCGGCCGGGAGAGGCCAGCGGCATCAAGGCATTCATGGGCGCATCGACCGGCAACATGCTCGTCGACGATCCCGGCGCGCTTGAAGATTTGTTCGCGCATGCGCCCGTTATGGTCGTGACACATTGCGAAGACTCGCCGATGATTCGCGAGAACGAGGCTCGGGCCCGGGCGCGCTACGGGGAAGACGTTCCGATGGCGGAACACCCGCACATCCGGTCGGCGGAAGCGTGCCTGAAGTCATCGACGCTGGCAACCGAGCTGGCCAGGCGCCATGATTCGCTGCTGCACGTCCTCCACCTCACCACTGCACAGGAAATGGCGCTGTTCTCCGCCGATCATCGGTCGGCGAAGCGGATTACCGCGGAGGTCTGCGTGCACCATCTATGGTTCGACGAGACCGGCTACGCGGACCTCGGCACACGGATAAAGTGCAACCCCGCGATCAAACGGCCCGAAGACCGGGAGGCATTGCTTGCGGCGCTGCGCGCAGGCCAGATCGACATAATCGCCACAGACCATGCGCCGCATACGCTGGCGGAGAAGCGCCAAAGCTATTTCCAGGCACCCGCAGGCCTGCCGCTCGTGCAGCACGTCTTGCTGGCTCTGTTCGACCTGATCGCAGCCGGATCGCTCGGCATCGAGCTCGTAGTCGATCGCACGAGTCATGCGCCGGCCGATATTTTCGGCGTCAGGTATCGCGGCTATGCGCGGGAAGGCTACTTCGCAGACCTCGTCATCGTAGACCCCACAGAAGCGCATACTGTCGAGTCGCAAAACCTGCTCAGCAAATGTGCGTGGTCGCCGTTCGAAGGTCACCAATTCTCGGCCAGTATCGCCACGACGATCATAAACGGCCAGGTCGTCTATCGTGACGGTCAGCTGCTCAAACGCAACGCGGGCCAGCGCCTCGAATTCGATCGACTTCGCTGAGCGTTCGTGCCGTCTGGCCGGGCGGTGGATACGCGGGTCCGCCGGTCGCGACGAAATGGTTTACATTCCAGCCGATACGGTTATCCTTGCGCCAGACACGCTAGCGGATATTGATTTTCGCAGGTGCCGGGCAGCGGAAGCCGCGGGCACGTCGACTGCATGAAACCAACCGACACGACCAATCCCGACTACTTTCACAAAGTAGTCGACTGCCAGTGGGCATGTCCGGCGCATACCGACGTACCGCTCTACATTCGGTTGATTGCGCAGGGCCGCTTCAGCGACGCGTACATCGAAAATCGCAGGTCAAACGTGTTCCCCGGTATCCTCGGGCGCGTTTGTGACCGACCCTGTGAGCCGGCGTGCCGGCGCGGCCGCGTGGAGGACGAACCCGTTGCGATTTGTCGGCTGAAGCGGGTTGCCGCGGACCATCGCGACGACATTCGCGATCGGCTGCCGAAAGCGCCCGCGAAAAATAACGGGAAGAAGATTGCGCTGATCGGCGCGGGCTGCGCGTCGCTGACCGTGGCAAACGATCTGCGGCCACTCGGCTACGAAGTCACGATATTCGAGGCGCTCGATACCACCGGCGGCCTCATGCGCACGAATATTCCGCAGTTCCGGCTGCCACCTGAAGTGCTCGACGAGGAGATCGGGTACATCCTCGATCTCGGCGTGAACCTCGAGCTCGGCCACCGAATCGACAGCATGAAGGAGCTGCTCGACACCGGGGAGTTCGACGCGGTCTTCGTCGGCACGGGTGCGCCTCGCGGTAAGAATCTCGAAGTCCCCGGGCGTTACGACACCGAGAATATCCACATCGGTATCGACTGGCTGGAATCCGTGGCGTTCGAGCACATCGATTCGATCGGCAAGCGAGTGCTGATCATCGGCGTCGGCAATACGGCAATGGACTGCTGCCGCACGTCGCTGCGTCTCGGCGCGACCGATGTCAAGGTCATGGCACGCAAGCCGCGGGGATTTTTCAAGGCATCGGAATGGGAACTGGAAGATGCCGAGGAGGAAAACGTCGAAATCATCGTGAACCACTCGCCGAAGGCATTCGTCGTCGAGGACGGAAAACTCGTTGGCATGACGTTCGAGCTGATGGACTACAATATCGACGCGGAGGGACGCATCGATCGTGGCACGGTCGTCGGGGAGCGAACGTTGCCATGCGATGATGTCATTCTCGCAATCGGGCAAGACAATGCGTTCCCCTGGATCGAGCGCGATATCGGCATCGAGTTCAACGAATGGGACTGCCCCATCGTCGACGAAACCACGATGATGTGTTCCCGAGAGGGCATCTTCTTCGGCGGCGACTCCGCCTTCGGTCCGAAGAACATCATCTGGGCTGTCGCGCACGGTCACGAGGCCGCGATTTCGATCCACAAATACGTGAACCGCGAATCGCTCGATGAGCGCCTGCCCGTCGGTATGCATCTCGACAGCCAGAAGATGGGTATGCACGAGTGGAGCTATTCGAACGATTACGATCCGGCCGAGCGGCGCCTGATGCCGCACGTCGACCTTAAGGAACGCTTCAAGAAACTGGATATAGAGGTTGAGCTCGGATTCACCGCCGACCAGACGATTCAGGAAGTCGAGCGTTGCCTCAATTGCGATATTCAGACGGTGTTCGCGGCCAATCTGTGCATCGAATGTGACGCGTGTATCGATATCTGTCCTGTGAACTGTCTTACGATCACGGAGAACGGTGACGAGGTCGATCTGCGCGGCCGGCTCTCCGCGCCTGCCGAGAATCCGGACCAGGCGCTGTACGTATCCGCAGACCTGCCACAGACGGGGCGCGTGATGGTGAAGGATGAAGATCTCTGCGTGCACTGCGGGCTATGCGCCGAGCGCTGCCCGACCGGTGCGTGGGATATGCAGAAGTCCACGATATTGATTCCGTACGCGGTCGACGAAGCGGCCGAGCGGCGCGCAGCACGCAAGCCCCGGCCAAGCGCCGCCTGAGCGGCAAATCCGGCATGTCTGCGGTCAACGACATCAACATCAAGATAGCTACGGTCAACGGCACCGGTTCGGCCAGCGCAAACGGCCTGCTCAGGAAATCGATTTTTCGCATGGGCGTTCCGGTTGTCGGCAAGAATTATTTTCCGTCGAATATTCAGGGACTGCCGACCTGGTATGAAATCCGCGTAAGTGGGGACGGGTATCAGGCACGTTCGACGCGTGTAGATATCATGGTCGCGATGAACGCGCAGACCTATGCACGCGACCTGGCTGAAGTGTCTCCCGGCGGCTGGCTCATTTACGATTCGACCTGGCCACGCAGCAAGCTGCTTGATCGCGATGACATCACGGTGATCGGTATTCCGTTGTCGCGGATGTGCAATGAAAATTTTGATGGCGTGCGTGCGCGAATTCTGATGAAGAATATCGCCTACGCCGGGGTGCTGGCGGCGCTGCTGGACATCGACCTGGACATTGTTACGGCCCTTTTACAGGAAACCTACGGCGACAAGAAGCAGCTGATCGAATCGAACCTGACAGCGATTCGCCTGGGGTACGATTACGCGAAGGAGCACTTCAGCTGTCCGCTGCCGAAGAGGATCGCAGCACTCGACAAGACGGCGGGCCACATCGTCATCGACGGCAACACCGCTGCGGCGCTCGGCTGCCTTTATGCCGGTGCGACGGTCGGTGCCTGGTATCCGATTACGCCGTCGACGTCGCTGATGGATGCGTTTCGCTCCTTTTGCTCGAAGTACCGTATTGATCCGGAAACAGGCAAGCGGACGTACTGCATCATCCAGGCCGAAGACGAGCTTGCCGCGATTGGCATGGTATTCGGCGCCAGTTGGAACGGCGCGCGTTCGTTTACTCCTACCTGCGGACCAGGCATCTCGCTGATGAGCGAGTTTCTCGGTTACGGCTACTACGCCGAAATACCGGCGGTGATATTTAACGTGCAACGCACGGGCCCGTCGACGGGTATGCCGACGCGCACCCAGCAGGCGGACATCCTCACATGTGCCTATGCATCGCATGGAGACACGAGGCACGTGCTGCTGTTTCCAGCCGATCCCGGCGAATGTTTCACGATGGCGCAACAAGCCTTCGATCTGGCCGAGCGCCTGCAGACGCCCGTGATGGTGCTGTCCGATTTGGACATCGGCATGAACGACTGGATGGTGATGGACTTCGAATGGGACGAAAGCTACGTCCACGACCGCGGCAAGGTCCTGTCGGCCGCGGATCTCGAGAAGATGGAGCGGTTCTATCGCTACCTGGACGTCGACGGCGACGGCATTCCGTACCGGTCGCTGCCCGGCATCCATCCGAAGGGCGCGTATTTCACGCGTGGCTCCGGACATACGAAGTACGGTTCGTATACGGAGGACTCGGCGGAATACCAGGACGTCATGGACCGGCTGCTCCGGAAGTGGGAAACTGCTCGCAAGCTCGTACCTGGGGCCGCGATCCGCTACTCCAAATTCAATAAAGCCGCAATTCTAACCGTCGGGAGCGGCGGCGGCGCGTGCCTCGAAGCGCTGGACCGATTGCGGGACAAGAACATTGCGCTAAATTATTGTCGCGTGCGGGCGTTTCCCTACGGCGTCGAGATACGCGACTTCATCGACAAGCATGAAGTCGTGTACGTCGTGGAACAGAATCGGGATGCGCAGCTGCGGACGACACTGATTCTCGATGCTGATGCAGACCCGAAGAAACTCGTCCCGGTTCTGCATTACAATGGCATGCCGCTCGCGGCAGACTTCGTCGTCGAGCGCGTAAAGGCCGAAATCGCAAAGGGCCGCGCTGCCTGATACGCCAACTGACAGAGTCATGAGCTACATCCCGAAACCGAAGGTTGCCCACCCGAGTCTGCCGCGCAACAAGCTCGGTCTGACGGTGCGGGATTATGAGGGCACGATTTCCACGCTATGTGCCGGATGTGGGCATGATTCGGTCACGGCAGCAATCATTCAGGCCGTTTTCGAGCTGAACGTCGAACCGCACAAGTTGGCCAAGATGAGCGGCATCGGCTGCTCGTCGAAAACACCAGCCTATTTTGTCAGCCAGTCGCATGGCTTCAACGCCGTTCACGGTCGTATGCCCGCGGTAACGACCGGCGCGAACGTGGCGAACCGTGACCTGCTTTACATCGGCGTGTCCGGCGATGGCGACTCGCTGTCGATCGGTGTCGGTCAGTTCGTACATGCGATACGCCGTAACCTGAACATGTGCTACATCATCGAAAACAACGGCGTGTACGGGCTGACAAAAGGGCAGTTTTCCGCGTCTGCCGACATCGGGAGCAAACCGAAAAAGGGACTGCCGAATCAGCAGGAACCGATCGATCCTGTCAGCACCGCGCTGAGTCTCGGTGCAACCTACATTGCCCGCAGCTTCTCCGGCGACAAGGCGCAGCTCGTGCCGCTGATACAGGGGGCGCTGATGCACGATGGCTTCGCATTGGTCGACGTGATCAGTCCGTGCGTCACCTTCAATGACCATGAAGGCTCGACCAAGAGCTATGCGCATACCCGGCGTTTTTACCATCACGTCGTCGATGCCGACTTCATCCCCCCTGCTGCAGAGATCAAGGCGGCGTACGATGCGGGCTCTGCGATGCCGATCGAGCTGCATGACGGCAGCAAAATCGTGCTTCGCAAGGTGGACGCTGACTACGATCCAACCAGCCGCGCTCGGGCATTTAAGTTCCTGCGCGAGCGGTTCAATGCCGGCGAGATTACTACGGGCCTGTTGTACATCGACGAATCCCGCAAGGAGATGCACGATCTGATGGGCAACATCGATAAACCGCTCGCGCATTTGCCGCTCGAGACGTTGCATCCCGGCCGCAGCGAACTGCGGAAGATTCTCGACCGCTACCGGTAGCTCGTGGCAACCGGACGTGCGGCCCAGATTGCGCCTGGGGCGCAAAGCACGGCCGGATAGAGCGGCACGGCCGCCGTACGCCGCCGGCCGAGCGCGTCGCTTGCATCCCAAAAACATTGTAAAATCATAGCCTTACCAATCTGCAACCGATTTGCGTGCGCCGGTCATCTACAGACTGCGAGCCGTCCGGGCGGCGTTAATGATGGAGCACCTGCAATGCATGACAACTTCATACCGATCACGATGTTCATCGGGCTTACGATTGTCGTGAGCCTGTTTTTCTGGTTTCGCTACGGTGCAAGACACGACATACAGGAGACGATACGCGCCGCGCTCGACAAGGGCATGGAGTTGAGCCCGGAGGTCATCGACCGGCTGGGCCATCCGCAGGCGCCGAAAAACAGGGATCTGCGGCTCGCGCTGATCTGGCTGGCGCTCGGCATTGCGCTCGTCCTGTGCGGCTTTGCGCTGGGTCAGCCGGATGCGCTGCGCGGCATCCTGGCGGGCGCCGCGTTTCCCTTCTGCCTCGGCGTGGCCTACCTGATCATGTGGCGCTTCACGGAGCGAGACTGATCGCGCAGCCGAAAGCAGCACGCGAGCCGCCGGATCAGGACCTGGTTGCCCGGGTCGTGGCGGTGAACGACACGCGCGCCTTCGGCGAGCTCGTACGCCGGCACCAGTCTCAGGTTCGCAATTTTCTGCGCCGCTTGAGCCGCGACGACGCGGTCGCGGACGATCTCGCTCAGGATGCGTTTCTGCATGCGTGGGACAAGCTCACAACGTATTCGGCGCGCGGTTCGTTTATCGGTTGGCTGCTGCGCATTGCTTACACGACGTTTCTGCAGTCGCGGCGCGGCGCGAAGCGCTACTCGGAAATTCTTCGCGCAGCGGGCGACGTCGCGGGCGCCGAATCCCGGCGCTATACTGATGCACATGATGAAGCTCCCGATATTGATCGGCTGCTCGCGGTGCTGACCGAGGAAGAGCGGGCAATTTTTGTCATGGCCTACGCGTGTGGGCTGTCACACCGGGAAATAGCTAACGCGATGCTGATGCCGATCGGCACGGTAAAATCCGTGATCCATCGCGGCAAGCAAAAGATCAGGACGCAATTTGACATCAAAGATGTTCAACATGGCTGACAGAATTCGCAATGCCGAGGATCGGCGGCTCGACGCAATGTTGCGCACGGCGCCGCTCGCCGACGACGGCTTCACGGATTGCGTCCTGCGTCGGGTACGACGGCGGATCTGGTTGCGCCGCCTGGTTTTGCCCTGCGCTGCCGCAATCGGCGGTGCGCTCGCTTTCGAGCCGGCCGTGGCCCTCGTACGTTCGATCGCTGGTCTCAGGCTCGCTATGGCGCCGGACTTGATGATGATACCCGTCGCGATGCTGCCGTCGGCGACCGTCGTCGTGCTCGGCGCAATGCTGCTGCTCGCGGTGGCCCTGGGGCTTCGCATGCTCGAAGAATTCTGAGGGGTCTCAAGGGTTCGGTCGATCGCGAACCGAGACAGCCGTCGTTGTCACATTGCCGGCGCTGGTTTACATTGCCGGCATGACTCTCAAGGAACAGGTTGAAAGACTTCTACCGAACTGGGAACGCTGGTACCCGAGCCTGTTCGACGCCGCGAGCGATCTGGGCCTTATCAAGGCCCGGGTGTGCGACCCTAATTCATTGCTCTTGACGCGGCGGCACCACAAGATACGCCAGCGCGCCGAAGACGCACATCGCGAGCAGTGGGGCGGCAACGCCCAAGACTGAACCACGAGGACTGATCAAATTGGCGCGCACTTCCTCGACAATCGTCGGCAGCCCGGATTCCAGGACAGGCGCCAAAACGTTTGATGTCGCCGCCGCGCGTGCCCAGTTTCCGGCGCTGGCCGTCACTGATTCCGGTGTGCCGCGCGCGTACTTCGATAATCCCGCCGGCACGCAGGTACCGCGGCGCGTCGCGGACCGTGTGCGTTCGTGCATGCTGGAGTGCAATGCAAATCTCGGCGGCGCGTTTCGCACGTCGGAGCTGGCGGATGCTGTGGTTGCCGAAGCGCGTCGTGCCTGCGCAGATCTGCTAAACGCGCCGTCGCCGGACGAGATTACGTTCGGACAGAACATGACGACGCTCACACTGCACGTGTCGCGTTCGATCGGCCGCGAGCTGCGACGCGGCGACGAAATCATCGTGTCCCGAATGGACCACGATGCCAACGTCTATCCTTGGATACTGCTTGCTCGAGACCTGGGCCTCGAAATCCGCTGGCTGCCGTTCGATACTCGGACATACGAGTTCGATCTTGCCGTGCTCGACGAGGTGCTGACGGAGCGGACTCGCTTACTCTGCGTTGGCGCGGCGAGCAATCTCACGGGAACGATTAATGACGTCGCGACGATTTGCCGGCGAGCCCGCGCTGTCGGCGCATGGACGTATATCGATGCCGTGCAGTCGGTTCCCCACCTTGCGACCGACGTGCAGCACTTCGGCTGTGATTTTCTTGTCTGCTCGGCCTACAAGTTCTTCGGTCCGCACCAGGGCATACTCTGGGGAAGGCGGGATGTTCTCGAGCGTCTCGAGCCGTACAAGGTCCGCCCGGCACCGGACGAATTACCCTGGCGCTTCGAGACCGGCACTCCCAACATCGAGGGCATTGCCGGTGTTGCCGAGGCGGTCGACTACCTGGCATCGATCGCCCCCGAGCCAGTTGTCGATAGCCGGTCGACGCGCCGAGAGCGGCTCGAGGCGACGTATGCCGCGCTGCTGCATCATGAGCAGGCGCTGGCGCAGAGGTTGATCGCCGGGCTGCAGGCGATTACCGGCGTTACGGTGCACGGCATTACGTCGGCCGCTGCGATGCACCGTCGCGTGCCTACCGTGGCGTTCTCGCATGCACGTATCGAGCCCGCCGCGATCGCGAATGCGCTGGCCGAGCGCAAGATATTTGTTTGGAGCGGCCACAACTACGCGCTCGAGGCAGCTCGAACGCTGGGCATTCTCGGCTCCGGCAGCGCCGTGCGTATCGGCGCGGTGCACTACAACACCGCTGACGAAGTCGATCGTACGCTTGCCGCGCTGGAATCCATACTGGACGAGCCGTAATCGCTGGTTGGCCCATGGTGGCGCAGTGAGTTCGCGTTGCGTATGTGTTCACCTATACCGTGGTGGACCGGCATGTCGTCGGTAACGGCCGAAGCGTTACGAAACAGCAAGACGAAAAACTCCGTATCCCGCATTCTTGCCGGCTGCGCAATTGCGCAGGACGAGATCCCGCAGCAACAGCCGCCGGTCGTCCCCGTGGAGACGTATACCTGCAATTTCATCGATGGCAAGATGCCGACAAATTTCGATCCGGTCGTAGCCGAGTGGAACGCATTCATGGACGACAACAGCGGCACGGACTTTGCAGCCGACGACGGACGCATGGGCAACGGCGGCGATTATCTGCAGTTCGCGGGAACGCTGGAATCCGCATTGAGCTGCGTGTCGCCGCGGACGTATGTCGGACGGATCGCAGGGCGCGCGGAAAACGAATAGCCGAATCGGCTCGCTCAGCACACGCTGGTCGCCGAAATAGCCGGCGGAAAACAGGAAAGGCCGCGATTATGCGGCCTTTCGTGAGATTCGTATCTGGAAATCGAGGTTAACGGATTGGTGAAGGCTGCTCCATCATCCAATCAAGACCCCAGATTCTCCCGGATACTGCTGAAATCTCACTAGACATGGATCACCTCCTTTCAAGTAGTTGGCCCAGCCTGAGTATGTCCGCAACGTGCCGAAATTCCAAGGCTTGACTTCACAGATTCATGTCGAAGTCGGCTGATCAGCATGCCGCGATGATCTGGGCCGCCTCGGCCGGAACGACGGCGGATCCGGTTGCGCGGCCGGTCTGCGGCGCCGAGCGAATCGCCGCAGCCGACTCGCTGTGCCGTGGGTAACTTGCGCGCCGCTGCGTGTCGACGCCGCGGGCCGGTTCGGGTCAATTTCGGTCGGAGAGTTCATCAGGTCATAAATTCGGGCATTTTCAAGAACGGCGCGGATATCGACGGCGACAGGTCTTTATTTTGGCCCATGCTCTGTATACTCTGATGTCCCAGCCAGCTGCCATATCGCACCGCAATAACGATAACTAGAGAGTGACAATACGATGGAGATTCCACAACTTAAGAACGTGTTGAGCATCTTCCGTGGCTCGGGAGACACCCAGACAAAGCAGCACGATTTGTTCAAAGAAGTCTTGCTTATGACGCTGGCGCGGGCGTCCAGTGCCGACGTCAACATTCAGAACGTCGAGGTCGACCGCGTTCGCGAGATTCTCAAGGAGCACACCGGTGACGACTTCAGCTCCGCCGATATCCGCGTTGCAGCACGGGAAGAGCTGTATGCCGAAGCGACGCTGAAGAAGTATCTGACCCGCGTCTGGCGCAAGATGCGCCGGGAGGACCGGGTTGCGACCGTGCATGCGCTGGCGGATGTATTCCGCAGCGACCGGAAGGTCAGCGTGCTCGAGGTCGATTTCTTCAACGGCGTGGCCGAGGCGCTGCATGTCACGCCTGCCGAAATTGCGGGGCTGTCGGCCGGCGACGTCGAATAGCGAGTATGCTTCGCATCCTCTAAGCTGAGTCGTGGTCCCGAGCCGCGATCCGATCGGCACAGCTTCGGATGCCGATACGTCCCGGGAGCTGGCATCGACAGCAGCAGCTTCTCCGCAAAGTCCGTCCTAAACAGCAGCTGAACGCTCAGCGTCGCCGATTCAGCTTCGATTCAGACACCTGCATGTTTAATGCATCCACAACGCTCTTTATGTGCGCCGCGAGGATGGAGACATGCACAGGATCCGATGGAACACGGGAAAGTGTCCGGATATGGTCGTTGCCGTGCTTGGGCTATTGTTCGCACTGGCTGCGGTTACGAGTGCGCTGGCCGAAGAAACCGGCGGATCCGGGCAGCGTCAGTCCGTATGGGCGGAGTATTCCCTTGCTCCTGGCGAGCGGGACAAGTCCCCGGTCTTAAGCGAGGGTAGTTTCAGCGCGCTTCAGACCGAGGGCACCCGCGCGTCCGGCAAGCGATCAAGAAACACATCGAAGCCAGCATCGGCCTCGAATGGCAAGCCGAATACTGATTTCTGGTTTTACACGGCGGACGTCGAGCTGTTCAACGATCAGGATCGTGACGGTTTTTATTATGGCATCGACATCCTTTTCGACGCGGACACGTATTTCAACGCGGCCGATGTCTACGCAGTGCTGTACCTGAGCCTGGACGGTGGGCCGTGGAACGAATTCGCGGCAACGGAAACGTTCACGATCTACGGCGCGATTCCCGACGACGACTATGTGGTCGTGACCGAGCTGCTGTCAGGCTATCCGACCGGGAGTTATGATGTCGCGATCGACCTCTTCGATGCCTATGACGATGCTTTCCTGGCGTTCATTGGCCCTGACGACACGAGCGAGCTCGCATTTATTCCGCTCGAGGATGCGCAGCGCGACAAGCCGGTCGTTGGAGATACCGTGGTCGTTGTCGAGGGGGGTGGAGGGGGTACAGGTGGACTGGCGCTGCTTGCGCTAGTCGCATCGGCACTTGGTCGCGGAGTCCTGGCGCGCGTCCAGAGGCTAAAGGCAGTACTGGCCTAGAAACGGGCTGAGCAGCCGGTTGTCCGGATCGAGTCTGCGCCTGAGCTTCCGAAACATTGTCAACCGATCGGCATACGCCTGGTGTGCATAGTCGAAGCGCAGGGCACGCGACTGGCTGAATATCGGCATGCCACCCCAGCGCTCGGCGAACTCGGCGAGGTCGATGACGAAATCGTCCCAGCCCTTTTCCGCCGTCGATGCCGTAGTCAGCGCGACCATGGTCTCGTCGAAAGACGGCGACAATAGCGCCGTGCTGTCCTGGCCGAGCAAATGACCTACGGCGGGGAGGTCACACCGATATCGGGACCTCGCGAGCGTGTCTTCGCAAAACTCTCGGTAGGCCCTGACTATCATTGAAAAGTCCGCCGCGGGGAAGCACCAGGTCGAGTAGCGGCAACCGTTCGATCGATTCTGGGACCGGCTCCTGGCCTGGCCCGCCGCGTTCGATCCGACCGTGACGAACCGGGTATTCACGAGGCCGTACGCCTTCTCGCCGATGCTGTCGATCAGTCGATACCGGACGGACGGGATCGGTAAGACCCGGTTCAGGGACTTGAACACGTGTGGCAGGACCGTGCTTTCTCCCCAATCCTTGAGCGACCAGGGAGTCCTGTAGGCCGTGCCGAGGTCGGGTTCGTAGCGGCGCAGGTCCAAGTACACCCGGTCACGATACGGCATCAGGTAAAACTTGAGGCCTATGTCGGCGCACGCCAGCGTGTTGATGACAGACGCAAAGCGCTCGATCGAAACTCGCCGGTGGCTCGCCGAAAACGTGCGAATAGGTCGAACCCTGAGCGTGGCCTCGCTGATGACGCCCAGCATACCGTAGCTCATGCGTACGGCGCCTAGCAGCTGATCCCGTTCCGGAGTGACGTTCAGCGTGCCGCCGTTCACGGTGATGAGCTTGAGGCTGACCGCATGGCTCGAAAAATAGCTACCGCGCCTGCCGATGCAGGGACCGAAACAGGGTGCTGCAACAGCGCCACCGACTGTTCGGTTCTCCAGATCGTAACCACCGACGAACTCGAGGCCGTGCTCGGCCAGGGCACGGGCCAGCTTGCCGAGGCGCACCCCGGCCTGCGCCGTGACCGTATGGTTGTAGGTGTCGATATTGACGATGCGATCGAGGCCGGCGAGCCTGAGTACCGTGCCCTTGTCCACACGGTTGCAGTCGGTCGATGCCGTGCCGGCGCCCTGCGGGCGGATCGGTCCCGCGACGGCGCGTTGCGCCTCCAACGCACGTTGGAGCTGGGTGATGTTGCCGGGCACGAGCTCGGCAAGCGGGACGGCCTGCCGGCGGCTCGACGAGAAAGTACGGGCGGTTGTTGCGGACATTTCGGTCTCCGGCGGTCCAGTTCATACACTGCCAAAGACACGGAGACGACGGCGCGGCCGCGAGGCGGACATTTCCAGCGTTTGGCAACCCCGCTGTCCTAGATCGAAGTCCTTAGACCGGAAGCTTTGCGACCCTGCCTTTCGACAAGTGTGCCTTTGTCAAGCGAGTGATGATCGTTGCACAGTCGTTCGAGCGCTGTCAACGAAGCACGTCACGAGGGTGGCTTAATGTCAAATATAGAGTTTGCGGTATGTAGAGTACGCTGGCGCGACAGCCGGATGATTTTCGGATACGTTTTCGCTGTCGGCGGCTTTCGCAGCTGCACGGATACATGAGATCTGCGGTTCGACTACGCCAATCGGAGGCGGCCCTGGTGGGCATGCTCAGAACATTCATCGGCACGCGGGTGCCGGAAAAGTACCGCAAGTATTTCGATCTGCCGAAACGCGAAGCGTCGTGGAAAATCGGCCACACGATGGCCACGGCGCTCGGGCGGGCAGTTCGCGAATGGACGGGGGCACACCCGGATTCCTGCGGCGTGTTTCGTCTCGATAACGGTGCACAGGCGCTCGGCGCGCGCGCGGGCCTGATCGCGCTTGCGGAGCGGACGATCGATATACAGAGTTATCTCATACGCGATGACCTGAGCGGAAACATGATCGTGCTCGGGCTTATCGAAGCCGCGGACCGCGGTGTACGCGTGCGGTTGCTCATGGACGACGCGCTGACGGAGCCCATCGACGACGGCCTGAGGGCCATCAGTAGGCACCCGAATATCGAGGTGCGGGTGTTCAACCCGTTTCCAAGACGGCGGAATCGCATCATCAGTTTCATTGCGAACTTCAATATTCTCAACCGCCGCATGCACAACAAGTCGTTTACGGTCGACAATCAGATTACGATTATCGGCGGCCGGAACATCGGGGACGAGTATTTTCAGACGAGCGATCGACACGAGTTTCTCGACGAGGATCTGATGCTGATCGGGCCAATCGTGGACGAAGTGTCAACAGGATTCGACGAGTACTGGAATTTCCCCGAGGCGATGCCGATCCAGATCTTCGATCCCTTCGTCGAATATCAGCCGCTGCGCGAAACCGTCGCGGAGGGTCGGCGTTTTCTCGAAAAGTATGCCGACAGCCCGATTCTGAGGCGCGTCGACAAATCCACGGCGCGCAGTATCATGGACGGTTCACTCCCATGGATCGCGGCACGGGCGTCGCTGATACAGGACGCTCCCGACAAGGTGCGTCGAATCGTGCGCCGGGAGCCGAGCCGGACAAGTGTTCATCTGCAGGCCATGGTGTCGTCGGCGACGCGACAGATCGTCATCGTCTCGCCGTATTTCGTGCCGCAGAGACGCGGCGTCAGGCTGTTTGCCGGCATGGTGAAACGCGGCATCCGGGTCGTCGTTATTACGAACTCGCTCGCATCCACAAACCATGCGAGCGTTCATGCGGCGTACGAGCGCTATCGCAAGCCGCTGCTCCGACATGGCATCGAGCTGTATGAACTGCGTGCCAGTGTGGTCGAAGACCGTGAAGAAGTTACGGGCATGCCGACGACGACGCTCACGCTGCACTCGAAAGTCGCCGTTGTGGACAAGGCAAGGGTCTTTGTCGGTTCGTTCAATCTTGACCCGAGATCCCTGTACCTGAATACGGAAATGGGCGTGGATGTCGATTCCGGACAGCTCGCGGGGCTCATGGCAGAAGACATCGTCGACGCGCTGGAAAACACGACCTATCGATTGCGGTTGCGGGACAACCGGAGGCTGCAGTGGGTTTACCTGTCGCGCGGTGTCGAAATGCGCGCTAACAAGGAACCGCATACCAGCCTTTGGCGCAGGTTTCGCACAAGGCTAATGGGCTATCTGCCGATCGAGAGCCAGATGTAAAAACCTGACTATGTCCGAATTGCTTATTGTTGTTTTCGGGCCGGACATCGTTTAAGAATGATTGCTCGATCGATTACGGGAGACCCGCATGCGTTGGCGTGGCGGCAGACGCAGCAGCAATATCGAAGATCGCCGTGGGGCCCGCCCGAGTCGGCGGCTCCTCGGAGGCGGCATCGGCACGATCGTCATCATTATCGTCGCGATGTATTTTGGCGTCGATCCGACGTTTCTCCTCGAAGGAATGCAGCGAGTCAACGTGCCGTCATCCTCGGCAGGCAAGCAGCCCGAGGCCAGGGACCTCGCAAACGACCCGCTGGCGGACATGATCAGCGTCGTAATGGCGGATACCGAGGATGTCTGGAACGATATTTTCGCGGTGCAGGGCCGGCGCTATCGGGAACCGACGCTTGTTCTGTTCACGGGCGCGACGCCATCCGCGTGCGGAATGGGTCAGGCGGCAATGGGACCTTTCTATTGCCCCGCCGATCAAAAGGCCTATATCGACCTGAGTTTCTACGAAGATCTCAGGAGTCGGTTTCGGGCGCCCGGCGATTTTGCGCAAGCGTATGTACTCGCCCACGAAGTGGGTCATCACGTGCAGAATCTCTTGGGCATATCGACGGAAGTTCGCCACATGCAGAGCGGGCGCAGCAAGGCGCAGGCGAACGAGCTTTCCGTGCGACTCGAGCTGCAGGCTGACTGCCTCGCAGGCGTCTGGGCGAAGCGCGCCGACAAGGCGCGCGGTCTTCTCGAAGCCGGCGATATCGAGGAGGCCCTGGCCGCCGCCGCGGCGATTGGTGACGATCGTTTGCAGCGCCAAAGCCGCGGGACGGTAGTGCCCGAATCCTTCACGCACGGCACATCGGCGCAGCGGCAACGCTGGTTTCAGAATGGTTTTCAGAGCGGTAATCCTGACAGCTGCGACACGTTCAGCGTCCCTAGCCTCTGACGCCCGGGTTGTGACGACCTTCGTGGAGCCGACGTGGCGCTGACCTGTGCCGATATCGTGGCCGCGGCGGAGAGGGCAGATGCGCGCCTTGATCGTTTTGTCAAGCGAACCCCGCTCATTCGTTCGCCGGGATTCAGCGAGGCGACAGGCGCAAACGTTTACCTGAAGCTCGAGAATCTCCAGCACACGGGCGCATTCAAGCTGCGCGGTGCCTTCAGCAAGCTGCTGTCGCTGCCCGAGGAGGAACGGGGAAGAGGGTGTGTAACGGCATCGAGCGGCAATCACGGCGCTGCGGTTGCTTACGCCGCCCGGAAACTCGGCACGTCCAGCCTTATTTACGTACCCGAACAGACGATCCGAACCTCGCCCGCAAAGGTGCAAAAGATCGAGAGTTACGGCGGCGAGCTTCGCTATCATGGCAATGACGGACTGCAGTGCGAGCTCGAGGCCCGCGTTTATGCGGCCCGCCACGAAATGCCCTATATATCGCCGTACAACGATCCCGAGGTCATCGCGGGTCAGGGTACCTGCGGCCTCGAAATCGTCGCGGAACTCGATCGCATTGATGCGGCCTTCATCGCCGTCGGCGGTGGCGGTCTCATGAGCGGCGTCGGCAGCGTATTGAAGTCGCGAAATCCCGAGATGCGTATCTATGGCTGCCAGCCGGAAGCATCCTCGGTGATGGCGAAATCGATTGCGGCTGGCCGTATCCTCGACCTGCCGAGCGCGGCGACGCTCTCCGACGGGACCGCAGGCGGAATCGAGCAGGGCTCGATCACCTTCGAACCGTGCGCTCTGCTGATCGATGAATTCGTGCTGCTCACTGAGGCGGCCATCGCCGACGCGATGCGACGCTTTTTGGAATTGGAGGATCAGGCGATCGAGGGGGCCGCGGGCGTCTCGATTGCGGCCATGCTTGCGTCCGCTGAGGCGCTGACGGACGCGAACGTCGTTGTCATAATCTGTGGCGGCAACGTGAGTAACGAGACGCTCGAGGCGATACGCTGAACGATACCGACCCGAGACCTGTCGCCGCTGCGCGACAGTGCCATCGGCACTGCCGTTCAGATACGATTCAGCCCGCTTGCTTTACCCTGCGGGTCGTCGGGTGAAGTTAGCGCGTCGACCGGCACGAGCCAACTGATAATTGCTTAACGAGGGAAGACATATGCAACGACTGGCGTTAATCATCTTCGCGCTGAGTCTCGTCATAGCACCGGGCGGGACGGCTGTCGCGGCTTCCGGATCCGAGATCGATGCCGATGCGAACGAGGCGCTGCGGATTTTCAAGGAGGATATCAATGGCGCAGATCTGTTTCTCGACCAGGCGGCGGGATATTTGATTTTCCCGCGCGTCATCAAGGTTGGAATCGGGCTCGGCGCCGAGACCGGCGAGGGAGCACTGCGCGTCGGCGGCAAGACGGTCGGCTATTACCGGACCACAAGTGGCTCTATCGGATTCCAGCTCGGCGCGCAGGCAAAATCAATCCTGATAGCGTTTCTTACCCAGGAAGCGCTCGACAAGTTCCAAAATTCCAGCGGCTGGAAGGTCGGTGTCGACGGATCGGTCGCGCTGATCGATCTCGGGGCCGGGAAGACGATCGACAGCGGCAACATCAAAGACCCCGTCGTCGGCTTCATCTTCGGCTCAAAGGGCTTGATGTACAACCTGACGCTGGAAGGATCGAAAATCTCGAAGCTCGACAAGAGCTGAGCGATCGCGAGCTCGCAAGCGTGCGACGCGTATCTGACACCGGCTCAGCTGCGGAGTATTTGGCCCGACAGCACTGAACCCTCAAGTGCGGTGCCGGACTCGATCCTGAGCGTCCGGGCAGAGACCTCGGCGCGCAGCGTCGCGGAACGGCGCACCACGACGGTGTCGCTCGCGTCGAGGCGCCCTTCGACGGTGCCGGCGATCTCGGCCGTCACGCTCCGAACGCTGCCGCAGAGGTGTCCGTCGGGGCCGACGTAGAGATTGCGAACACCGCTGATCGACGCAGCGACGACCCGGCCGACAATCACAAGATCAGCTTCTTCGGCCAGCTCCAGATCGCCGTTCATGACGAGCGACGAGCCAAGAACGACGGGGTTGCTGCCCTCGCGGGTCGGGCCGTCCCCGTCGTTCCCTTTGCGGACGTCAGGCTGCGCCCTGACCGACGTTGCTGACGTTCTTTGCATCGTCCGCAACCTTCAGCGGTGCGGCGGCCTTCGGTTCGGTACGGCGTTCCATGTGAATTGTTCCGGAGAAACAGGCACCGTCTTCCATGCATATTCGAGCGCAATGGATATTGCCGTTTACGACGGCCGTGCTCGTAAGCTTCACCAGCTCTTCGCCGCGAATGTCGCCATCGACTTCCCCCTGAATCTCGACGATCTGCGCATGAATGTCCGCCTTGACCCGACCGTGCTTGCCCACCGTCAGGTTCTTGTCCTGGTGCGCGATCGTGCCTTGTATTTGTCCTTCGATCACCAGATCCTCGTTAGCGGACAGCTCGCCTTTGAAGATCAGCGTGGGTCCGATGACCGAGACGCTGCGCTTGCGAACTTCGACGCCGGCGGTTTTCAGCGGCGCGCGCCGGACCTGATCTTCGTCGGGTTCGTTGGATTTCTTGAACATCAATTGCTCTCCTGGATATGCGGCCGACGCCAGTGCCGACACGCTAAAATCTTTCCCGCTGGATGACCCGGAAGTCAGCTCGTCTCGAGTATCTTCCCCTGCCGTTTTGCGCGCTCGGCAAAAGTGTGCTGCCACTCGGAGCGATGGGTGGCCGGCGTGACCTGCACTGCGGTTACCTTGTACTCGGGACAGTTCGTCGCCCAGTCGCTATATTCCGTGGTCACGACATTCGCGCCAGTCTCGGGGTTGTGGAACGTTGTGTACACGACGCCGGCGTTCACGCGTTCGGTAACTTTCGCGCGCAGCGTTATCTCGCCTTTTCGGCTTGTGAGCGCCACGAGCATGCCGTCGCGAATGCCGCGGGTCTCGGCATCATGTGGATGAATCTCCAGCAGGCCTTCAGCATACCATGTCATGTTATCGGTGCGCCGCGTCTGCGCGCCGACGTTGTACTGCGACAGTATGCGCCCCGTCGTAAGCAGCAGGGGGAATTTGCGATTCGTACGCTCTTCAGTCGGTACGTAATCGGTCTCGACGAACAGGCCTTTGCCGCGGACAAACTCGTTAATGTGCATAATCGGAGTGCCCATCGGTGCGGCTTCGTTGCACGGCCACTGCACCGCTACCGACGCGATCGAGAAACTCGAAGCTGACATTGTGAAACGTCGGCGTCAGCTCCGCGATCTCGTCCATCGCCGGTAATCCGTCAATTTCGATTCTTACCGTTTCGCCGCCCGTAACCGGAGGCGTACCGAAATCGGCTTGCCTGACCTTGTTCATTTACCTGCCTCCCGCGCGGGCGCGAAGTCCTCCGCGAAGTATTTTAAGACACTCCGGACCGGATAGGGCGTCATTCCACCCATTGCGCATAATGACGCATCTTCCATCGTGTCGCACAGCTCGACGAGCAGATCGTAGTTCTCATCACGATTTTCGCCGGCGATAATGCGGTCGATGACCTCGACGCCGCGCGTGGAGCCGATCCTGCACGGCGTGCACTTGCCGCAGGACTCGAGCGCACAGAATTCCATCGCGAAGCGTGCCTGCTGCGCCATATTGACGGTATCGTCGAATACGACGACGCCACCGTGGCCGATCATCGCTCCGATTTCCATGAACGCCTCGTAATCGAGCGGCGTGTCGAGCTGGGACTCGGTCAAATAGGCGCCGAGCGGGCCGCCGACCTGCACCGCGCGTACGGGGCGGCCGCTCGCCGTGCCCTGACCAAAATCTTCGATAAGCTCACGCAGCGTGATGCCGAACGCCTTTTCGACCAGCCCGCCGCGCCGCACGTTGCCGGCGAGCTGGAACGCGAGCGTGCCGAGCGAGCGATTCACGCCGTACGCTGCATAACGCTCTGCACCGAGCGCGATGACGTTCGGCACGGAAGCGAGGGTCACGACATTGTTCACGACCGTCGGTTTGCCAAAAAGACCCTCGATCGCCGGCAGCGGTGGCCTGTAGCGCACAATGCCGGGTTTGCCCTCCAGGCTTTCCAGCATCGCCGTCTCTTCGCCGCAGACGTACGAACCGGCGCCGATGTGCAGCTCGATATCAAAGTCGAAGCCGCTGCCCTGAATATTGGGGCCAAGCCAGCCGGCATCGCGCGCCGTATCCAGCGCCCGCGCCAGAATCGAGCGTGCGAGCGGGTATTCCGAGCGCAGGTAGATATATCCCTTCGTCGCGCCGACCGCGAAGCCCGCAATCAGCATGGATTCGACAAGGCAGAAGGGGTCTCCTTCGATAAGCAGACGGTCGGAGAAAGTGCCGCTGTCGCCCTCGTCGGCGTTGACTGCTACGTATTTCTGGTCGGCCTCGGTATCCGCGACGGTGCGCCATTTGATGCCGGTCGGAAATGCTGCGCCGCCGCGGCCGCGCAGCCCGGATTCGGTAACGGCGTCAATCACCGCGGCAGAACCGATCTCGAACGTTCGCTCGAGCGCGGCGAACCCCTTACGTTCGCGGAATGCAGTGAGCGACAGCGGATCGATGAGGCCGCAGCGGAAAAATGTCCAGCGGTCCTGTTTGCTCAGATAGTCGATATCGGTTATCGGGCCCAGCCTGGCCGGATGGTCGCCACCTGTGAGCAGTCCCGCCGTAAACAGATCCGGGACGGCCTCCGCCGTGACGTTGCCGTAGGCTATGCGCGCGCCGTCGATCTCGACCTCGACGAGCGGCTCCAACCAGGACGCGCCCCACGAGCCGTTGCGCACGAGCTCGATCGCTGCGCCGCGCTGTTTGGCCTCGCGGGCTAGTTCCAGCGCGACCTCGTCGGCTCCGACGGAGATCGCCGCCGTTTCGCGCGGCACGTAGATCCTCGTTTTTGCCATCAGTTCGCCTCCCGGGCTGCTGCGACAATTGCGTCGAAGCGCTCCGCGGTGACGCGGCCAAACGTCTTGCCGTCCACCATCACGGCCGGCGAGCAGGCACAGTTGCCGAGACAATATACCGGCTCGAGCGTCAGGTCGTCGGTGCTCGCATGCATCGCTAGGCCGAGCGTCGCTTCGGCATGGGAAGTCAGGGCCCGGCTACCCATCGCCTGACAGGACTCGGCCTGGCAGATCTTGACGACGTGACGACCCGGGGCCGATGTCCTAAAGTCGTGGTAATAACTGACGACACCGTGCACCTCGGCGCGTGACAGATTGAGCTCGTCCGCAAGCTGGCGAATCGCCGCGTCCGAAATCCAGCCGAAATGCTCCTGTAGGGCATGCAGGATTTGCAGCAGCTGTTCCGGCCGGGCGTCGAACCCGGCGATGAGGTGACTGGCGAGCTTTGCGTCGTAGGCTTGTTTCATCATCGGCGAATCCGACCGGCTCCGGAATATACATTGAAATTTGCGCCGCGCAGGAAACCAACGAGCGTCATGTTGAATTCCTCCGCAAGTTTGACGGCCAGACTCGAGGGAGCGCTGACCGCGGCAAGCAGCGGTATACCCGCAACGAGCGCCTTTTGCATCAGCTCGAAACTCGCCCGACCCGAGACGAGAAGGCCCAACTCGTGTGCCGGCAGGCGGCCGTCGAGAAGTAACCTGCCCACGACCTTGTCGACGGCGTTGTGCCGACCGACGTCTTCCATTGTCACCTTAAGGTTGCCGTGCGCATCGAATGCGGTTGCCGCGTGCAGGCCGCCGGTCATGTCGAACGTGTGCTGCGCGGCGCGGAGTTTCTCGGGCAGGCCAGTGAGGGTGTCACGCGCGAAGACCGGACCCGTCTGCGCGAACGGCACGCAGCCGCCGACGCGCAGCGCGTCGAGCGAAGTCTTGCCGCAAACGCCACAGCTCGATGTCGTATAAAAATGTCGCTGCAGTCGGCCAAGATCGACGGTGACGGAAGGATTCAGCTCGACGCGAACGACGTTGTGATTGCCGGTGTCGGGCGCGGGCGGACCGCAGACGTCGATCGACGCGATGTCGCCGGGCTCTCGAACAATCGATTCGGTGAACAGAAAACCGGCTGCCAGTTCGGCATCGTTACCGGGCGTGCGCATCGTGATCGAGATGCTGCGGGTGGCACGGCCATCGCGTGTCGTGAACCCGAGGCGAATTTCGAGCGGTTCCTCGACCGCGACCGCGTCTGCCAGGGACCGCTCGTGACCGTCCCGTATCTTGGCGACATTGATGGCGAGACTGCTGTCAGTCATGAGGCGGTTGTTGGCTTGAAGTCCGGCCGCCCAGTATATCGCACGCAGGCCGATTTCCGTCCCGCGGGGTATCGCCTGGCGGCGACGAATCAGAGCGCGGCGGCGACGCTGTCCGGTGCCGTCAGGATGGCATCGCGGAGCTCTGCAAGTTCGGCGTCGGCCGCGAGGCAGGCCGCATCGCCGCATTTCGAAATACCGAGTGCTTCCAGCAGCGGTGCGACATCGGGGAAGCCCGGCCTGTCCGCATGGCGTCGATAGAGCGGCAGAAATACCGGCACGTCGCCGGGCGTATCGAGCTGCGCCATCAGCTGTGCACCGGACCAGGCAACGGGAGAGGGCAGACAGCAGCGCTGTAATCGTTCCAGCGCGGTATCGAGCGACGTGCGGCCCTGCGTTCGGCGCCGCAGGTCGACGTCCGCCATCAGCATGAGCGCCGCGCCGGCCCAGTAGACTTTCATTCGCGTATCTCCGCCGCGTCGCGATGCCGCTTCGTTCGGCGACATATCCGGCCGCGCGCGGCGGCCACGCTCGAGGCCGGCCAGTATATTGAACCAGGCGCGTTCGGGGCTGTATGTGCCTGCTCGGGCAAGCAGCACGTTCTGGTAATACTGCGCGAAGCCTTCGGCAATCCAGCGATCGTGGCCACGCACGTAGGGCAGCAGCAGATGCGAGAATTCGTGCGTCGTCGTCCAGTCGCTCCGGAATTCGCTGAGTGGCCTGGTGAGGTCGGCAAACAGCTCGACGGCCTCGACGCCGTCACGCACGACGCGCCCGAATGGCACCGGCGATCCGAACCAGCCGCGTCCCGCGCTCGCCGGCATCACGAACACGCGCGCATTCGGGTTGGGAAAACGCCCGTAAGCCAGGCTCACGTTCCGCGCGGCTTCGGCAATCCACTGCTCGATCTTGGCCGCATGCACAGCGGCGGGCGGCGCGAGGATGGCGAGCGATAGCGTCGCGCCGGGCACGTCGAGCTTGCGTTCGTAGATTCTGCCGAAAGCCGCTGCGGCGCTGCCGCTCTCGGGCGAGGGCGGTATGCGGTAGACGGGCCGCTCTGCGCTGAGCGCGATCCACGGTACCGCAACAGCGATCGCGTCCGGCAGCTCGAACTCGACGGTTATCGCGGTGTCGTCGGCCGCCGCCGGTCGCCACAGCCACACCGCCGGCGACGCGATGCGGACTGCGGTATCCAGCGCGACATTGCGGCGCTCGGCGGCAGCAGCCCCGCTGAGGTCAACGCGATAGTGGAGGCAGCGGACGCCCGGGGCCGGCACGGTGAGTCGCCGGCCGCGCGCGCTTGCCGGCCGGCCACCGTCGCAGGAGCCAGCGTGCAGCAGATACCGGGCGGCGGCAGCGTCGCGTACCGTAAAGCGAGACGTGGGGCGCTTGAAGCGCGCCTCGACGCTTAGTTGGTCGAGGGCCTCGGTCACCGTGACGCGATACGCAGCGCCGCACGCTAACGCGGGGTAGAGCAGAGTCAGCGCGCAGCTGACTGCCGCGCAGCGCCGCATCGCGTCGTTAATGATAATCGTTCTCAAACGCACCGCGGACGCAGGTCCTTTTTTGTTTTGCTGGCGTTCAGGTAGCGCCGCTAGAATACGCCGGTTTGTACCGGATATCGTTTAGAATCCGTCGCGCCGGGGGCGTTCCGACTCCGGGCGCGGTTTCGAATCTGACTAGGAGACGACCTTGAGCAAGATCGCACGCCGTAAATTCATTCAGTTATCCGCCGTCGCCGCGGCCGGCTGTTTCGCACGCCCCGCTCGCGAGGCCCACGCGGACGAGATGCCGAAGCTGTCCGAGGACGACGCGATGGCGGCTGCCATGCGCTACACGCATGATGCGGGTACCGTAGATCCGGCAACGCGTGCCAATCCGGCGGCCGAGCAGACCTGCGCCAACTGTGCGCTGATCCAGGGTAACGATGGCGACGAGTGGCGCCCGTGCCAGATTTTTCCGGGCAAGCTCGTCAACGCGAACGGCTGGTGTTCGGTCTGGGCACCAAAGCCCGAATGATCGCGAGCCTTGTCGAACGCGAAGCGCCGGCCTCGAGGCCGGCGTTTTTGCGTGCGACGGAGGGGCATGATCGGTGCGGCGCCGCTCTCGCCGGATGACCGAGCCGCGCATTCAGCATTTTTTTGACGAGGCGACGCAGACGCTGAGCTACGTGGCTGCGGATCCGGATACGGGCGATGCCGCGGTGATCGATCCGGTGCTCGGGTATTGCGCCGTGTCGGGACGTACCGATTCGGCGCCCGCCGAGAAGCTCGTCGCTTATCTGCGGGCCAATAACCTGGTACTGCGGTGGATTCTCGATACCCATGCGCACGCCGATCACCTGAGCGGCGCCCAGTACCTGAAGAAAGCGGCCGGCGGCGTCGTTGCGATCGGCGCCGGCATTCGCAAGGTTCAGGCGAACTTTGGGCCCCTGTTCAATCTTGAGCCCCCGTTCGCCGCCGATGGGCACCAGTTTGACCGCCTGTTCGAAGCCGGCGAGACATTTTCGATCGGCGCGATTGAGTGCGAGGTGCTGGCAACGCCAGGGCACACGAACGACAGTGTCAGTTACCGCATCGGGGCCAACGTATTCGTCGGCGATACGCTTTTTGCGCCTGATTACGGCACGGCACGATGTGATTTTCCCGGCGGGGACCCTGCATTTCTTTACGACTCGATCCAGACGCTCTACGCGCTACCCGAGACGACGCGCCTTTACCTGTGTCACGATTATCGTCCCGGCGGCCGTGAACTGCGGTGGGTAACTACGGTTGCCGAGCAGCGCGAAAAAAACGTGCACATTCGCACCGGGACGAGCAAACAGGAGTTTGTGGCATTGCGCCGCGCGCGTGATGCATCGCTCGATCTGCCGGCATTGATTGTCCCGTCAATTCAGGTCAACATTCAGGCGGGGCAGCTGCCTGCCGCCGAAGCCAACGGCATCGCTTACATAAAGATTCCGATCGACACGCTCTGATACGGCGCCGACGTCTGCGGCGACGTTCGGCGACGAAGGAGATCCGACGTGTTTCAGTCCTTACAGCCTCTGCCTGCTGACGCGATCCTGGGCCTGATCGCAGAGCACAGAGACGATCCCCGGCCGCAAAAAATAGACCTGGGTGTCGGCGTGTACCGCAACGCGGCGGGCGAGACGCCTGTGCTCGACGCGGTCAAGCAGGCGGAACGGCGCATTCTCGATACCCAGGCAACCAAGGCCTACCTGGGAACCGCCGGCGATCCGGCCTTCAACGCCGCCATGCAGGCACTCACGTTCGGTGACGGCGTATCCAGCGACCGGCTTCGTACGCTGCAGGCGCCGGGCGGTTCGGGCTCGCTGCGCGTCGCCGCGAGCCTGATTCTGCGCGCCAGGCCCGACGCTACGCTGTGGGTCGGCGATCCGACCTGGGCGAATCACGTGCCGCTGCTTGGCGGCGCCGGCCTGACGCTCAAAAAGCACCCTTACTACGATACGGCACGTCACGTCCTCAAGATCGACGCAATGCTTGATGCACTAGGATCCGTTCCTAAAGGCGACATGGTGCTGCTGCATGCGTGCTGTCACAATCCGTCCGGCCTGGACCCGACCGAAGCGCAGTGGCGGGACATAGCCGAGGTCATCATCGAGCGCGAGCTCGTGCCGTTTATCGACATGGCCTACCAGGGTTTTGCGCAGGATCTCGACGCTGACGCATTCATCATTCGTCACCTCGCCGCCCAGGTTCCCGAGATGGTCGTGTGCAGCTCCTGTTCCAAGAATTTCGGGCTGTATCGTGACCGGGTCGGCACCCTTTCGATTCTGGCTGCAAGCTCGGAGAACGCGGATGTCGTCTTCAGTCAGGCGAATAACGTCGTGCGGACGATTTATTCCATGCCGCCCGATCACGGGGCGGCAATCGTCAGGATCATCCTCGAGGACCCGGAACTGCGCGCCAGCTGGATCACGGAGCTGACCGAGATGCGCGAGCGGTTGACCGGCATGCGGCGGCTCCTGCACGACGCGCTGCGCGACCGAGCGCCGGACCACGATTTTTCGCATTTGCGTCGGGCAGCCGGAATGTTCTGCTTCCTCGGCGTGACCCCCGCGCAGGTTGACAGACTCAAGCGGAAGTTCGGTATCTATATGGTCGACTCCAGTCGCATCAACGTAGCCGGAATTACTGCCGAAAACGTCGAATATCTTGCTGACGGAATCGCCGCCGTCCTATCGTAACCCCTCCGTCGCGCGGTTCGGTCAGTCGGTCTTCGGTTTCACGCAGTCGAGCAACGCTCAATTCCGCGAATAGGCGGCCCCCGGCAGCCACAGCATGTAGCTGTCAGTCGTTATCGACAGGTCTTCGGCCACACCGGCGTTGAGCTCGAGCACGAAACGAACGGGTTCCGTGGCCGCGACAGAGCGCAGGGACTGGGGCTCGGTGTCGGCAGCGATCGAGGCGATGGTCCCGTCGCTCCGGATGAATAGCATGTCGAGCGGCAGGAACGTGTTCTTCATCCACATCGAGTGGCGTCCGGGCTCGTCGTAGACGAACAGCATACCGCTCGTTTCGGGCAGCTCGCGCACGAACATCAGTCCGCGCTGCCGCTGGCGATCATCCAGTGCAAGCCAGACGTCGAAGCGATGGCAGGCGTGCCGGTTCGCGACGATGATGATTACGTCTTTGGCAAATCTGGTGTCGAGCTCGGGATCGGACCACGCGATGTGCGCGAGCCCGAGCAGACAGGCTGCGACGAGCGCGCGGCAGCGAACGCCGGGCGCTCGGACGGCATACAGCCGCGTCGCTGTTCCGCGATTGCAACCGCGGATTGCGCCGAATCCTGCCGCAGGCAATCGGGGGACACGGATGTCGATGTCGCCACGTGGACGCAATGGAACCACTCTTCGCTGGTCGTAGGAGTGTGCATTATTACCGAAGTGCCCCAGGCAGGAGTAAATAGCGAAATGACCGGTTGGCGTCCCACGGCATCCTCACTAAAATGGCACGCCCATTCGCTCGGGAGCATTTGATGAGCGTCGCAGAACAATTCCAGCAACTCGAGGCGCACGCTCAGCGACTGATCATTGGGCAGGAACACCTGATCAACCGAATGCTGATCGCGCTGCTGTGTGACGGACACCTGCTGGTCGAGGGTGCGCCGGGGCTCGCGAAGACGCGTGCGATCAAGGTGCTTGCCGAGAGCATCGAGGGAGATTTTCATCGGCTACAGTTCACCCCGGATCTGCTGCCGGCGGACCTGACGGGTACCGACATCTACCGGCCCCAGGAAGGCACATTCGAGTACAGGAAGGGCCCGCTATTTCACAACCTTATTCTCGCGGACGAAATCAATCGGGCGCCCGCGAAAGTGCAGTCCGCTTTGCTCGAAGCGATGGAAGAACGCCAGATCACGGTCGGTGATCGCAGCTACGCTCTGGACAGTCTGTTCATGGTGATGGCAACTCAAAACCCGATCGAACAGGAGGGCACGTATCCGCTGCCCGAGGCGCAGCTCGACCGTTTTCTGCTGCACGTGGAGGTCGGTTACCCGACCACCGCCGACGAGCAGCGCATACTCGTGCTGAACCGCGATGAGGCAAAAGCAGGTGAACGCGATGCGTTTCAGCCGCCCGAGGAGCTTTCGGCAGCGGCGATCATGCAGGCGCGCCGGGATATCCTCGAGCTGTATCTCGCCGGCGAGCTCGAGGAATATATCGTGAATATCGTGGTTGCCACGCGTGATCCGGCGCCGGTCGACAGCACGCTCGCGGGCCAGATCCTGTATGGTGCCAGCCCGCGCGCAAGCATCGGTATCGACCGGGCAGCGCGCGCGCACGCGTGGCTGGCCGGGCGCGACTACGTCGGCCCGGAGGACATACAGGCCGTGGCCGCAGACGTGTTGCGGCATCGACTCGTGCTGAGTTTCGAGGCGGAAGCGGACGGCGTGGATGCGAATTCGATCATCAGGCGCCTGCTCGACGGAGTCGGAGTGCCCTGACTATGACGCGTCCCGAAGCCGCAGTTGAAGCCGTATCGCCGGTCCGGGTGACGCAGGCGGACCTGATTCGCCTGAGCGGCGCGGCCCGATCGATCGCGCTCGACGTCCTTAGGGTCAATGCACTACAGACCGGCGCCTACGTTTCGCACTTTCGTGGCCGCGGCATGGAGTTCGACGAATCCCGGCCGTATCAGCCCGGCGACGACCCGAGAAGCATCGACTGGCGCGTTACCGCACGCAGCACCACCGCGTACACGAAGCTATTCCGCGAGGAACGCGAACGGCCCGTACTCATTGTCGTCGATCTGCGCTCGAACATGCATTTTGCGACCCGCGGCTGCTTCAAGTCCGTCAATGCGAGCCGCGCCGCGGCGCTTTTGTCGTGGGCCGCGCACCATCGGGGCGATCGCCTCGGCGGGTTGATTTTCGGCGACACGACGCATCGCGAACTCAAGCCACGACTCGGCCGGCAGGCGGCGCTGCGCTACGTGCATGAACTCGTCGGCCATGCCGACTGGAGCGAGCCAACGGTGCCGAGCGACGACGAACGCGCGGTGCCGCTTACGCAGGCCATGGCCGCGCTGCGGCGCGTAGCAAGGCCGGGCAGTCTCGTCGTCATCCTCAGCGATTTCACCGCGCTGACGCGCGGCGCCCAGGCCTATCTGTCGGGCGTTGCGCGGCATAACGAGGTGTTGGCGGTTTTTCTCAGCGACCCGCTGGAACGCGAGCTTCCGCCCCCGGGGCGGTATCGGCTCGTGGCGGCGGACGCGGAGCTGGCCATCGATACACGCGCCCGACCGACACGCGAGCAATACCAGCAGGCCTTTGCACGCCGCAGCCGCCGGCTCGAGGACTTCTGTCAACGTTACGGCATCCATCTGCTGCCGTTATCCACGGAAGATGATCCCGTGGTCGCGCTGCAAACCGCGCTCGGGCGTCGCACGCGCTGAGCAGCCGAGGATTTTACCGTCGTGAACCCCGAGCAGATTCCGCTTCGCGACCTGCACCTGCCCGCGGAAGTCGGCTGGTGGCCGCTCGCGCCGGGCTGGTGGTTTCTGGCCGCAGCGCTGGCCGTGGCGGCTGTGATCCTCGTGCACCGCCTGCTCCGCGCTCGCGCCAGAGGTTGGGCGCGCCGCCATGCTCTCAGGCGCCTGAACCGCCTGGTCGCCGACTTTCGCGAGCATCGCGATGCCGTGCGGTTCAGCGCGGAGGCGTCGGAACTCCTGCGTCGAACCATGCTCGCGTATGCGCCCCGAGCGGAGATCGCCGGTCTGACCGGCGACGCGTGGCTGCGCTGGCTGGACCAGGGCCTCGACGAACCGCAGTTTCAGGCTGGCTCCGGCCGACTGTTGATTGAGCTGCCGTACCGGCGCCCCGGCGGGGCTCAATCCGAGGCCGATATCGAGGGTCTCGCGAAGGCCCTGCGCCGGCGCCTCGTGACGCCGGTGCGGGAGCCGACCTGATGTGGTCTCTCGCCTGGCCATGGGCACTCCTTGCGCTGCCGTTGCCGATCCTCGTGCGGCGGCTTTTGCCGGAGTCGAATCGCCTCGGCGACGCCGGCCTGAAAGTCCCGAGCCTCGCGGCCTTCGTTGCTCTGCGTCACAGCTCGCGCGCTGCATCGCTCCGTGACTACCGATGCTGGCTGGCCGCCGCGGCATGGGTACTGCTGGTGGTCGCAGCAGCGCGCCCCGAGCGTATCGGCGATGAGCTCGATATGCCGGTCTCCGGGCGCAACCTGATGCTGGCGGTCGACCTTTCCGGCAGCATGGATCAAAAGGACTTCGAGCTCGCCGGCCGCCGTGTCGACCGACTCACGGCGACGAAGGCAGTTGCAAGCGATTTCATCAGCCGCCGCGAGGGCGATCGCATCGGACTGATTCTGTTTGGCGAGCGTGCCTACCTGCAGGTGCCGCTGACGCTCGACCGCGAGACCGTAAAAGTGCTGCTGCTCGAGGCGTTCATCGGCCTTGCGGGCGAAAAGACGGCGATAGGTGACGCGATCACGCTTGCGGTTAAACTCATCCACGATCAGGCGGGCGCTGCAGGAGAGCAGGTGCTCGTGCTGCTGACCGACGGCGCGAATACCGCGGGTGAGGTCGATCCGCTCAAGGCTGCGGAGCTCGCGCAGCAGGTCGGGCTGCGTATTTACACGATCGGGATCGGTGCTGAACAGCTGGACGTCTCGTCGCTGATTGGCGGCCGGCGACGGATCAATCCGTCGGCGGATCTCGACGAGGACACGCTCATCAAGATTGCCGAGCTGACCGGCGGTCGCTACTTCCGTGCCCGGGATACCGCCACGCTGCAGGAGATCTACCAACTCGTCGATGAGCTCGAGCCCGTCGAGGAGCCCGAGTCCGGGTTCCGGCCGGTCAAGTCCTATTTCTACGTGCCGCTTGCGGGCGCGTTCGCGCTCGCAGCGCTCATGCTCGTTGTGACGCTGCTTCGCGGCCTGCTACCGAGCCAACGCGGGGAGGCCCTGACCGATGCCGGGTGACCTGCATTTCCTGCGCGCCGAGTGGCTGTGGGTGCTGCCGATCGTCATCGCCGGTGCGTATCTGCTCGCGCACCGACGCATCGGCCCGGGGCAGTGGCGGCAGGTCGTCGCGCCGACGCTTGCGCCGTACGTCCTGACCCGCTTCGCCGGTGACCGATGGGATCCGCGCTGGTGGCTGGTGGGTGTCGGCGGCGTGCTTGCGGTCATTGCGCTTGCCGGGCCAGCATGGCAGCGCATCGAGCAGCCCGTGTTTCGTTCGGAGCAGGCGCTGGTCATCGCACTCGACCTGTCGCGCTCGATGGATGCCACCGACGTGGCACCGAGCCGTCTTGCGCGTGCGCGCCTGAAGATTCTCGACATCCTCGAACGGCGCGGGTCGGGTCAGACCGCGCTCGTCGTTTATTCGTCAAATGCGTTTACCGTCACGCCGCTCACGACCGATACCGATACGATCGCGGCGCTCGTCAACAGCCTGAGTACCGACATCATGCCGAGTCGCGGCAGCTATCCGATCGCGGCCATTGACAAGGGGCGCCAGCTACTTGCGCAGGCCGGCGCCAGCGTCGGCGAAATCCTGCTGATCACGGATGGCGGCACGTCTCCGGCGGCCGAGCTGCGCGCCCGCGAGCTGCGCGCCACAGGCTACACGTTGTCGATACTCGCAATCGGTACGCCCGATGGGGCGCCAATACCGCGGCCGGGCGGTGGCTTCGTGACCGACCAGGCAGGGCGCATCGCCGTTCCGAAGCTGGAGGAGCGTTCCCTGCGTGCCCTTGCAGCGGCGGGCGGCGGCAGGTTTGCGCGGATGTCGACAAATGACCGCGACATCGAGCACTTGCTGAGCGGCGCCGTCGGGCCGCAGGCTGCCGGCGATCAGACGCTGGCGACGGACCTTTGGCGCGAGGAGGGTCCGTGGCTCGTGCTGCTGCTGTTGCCCGTCGCGTCGCTGGCGTTCCGCCGCGGCTGGCTGTTCGTCGCGGTCGTTGCCTTGCTGCCGGCGACAGAGCCGGCCCAGGCCGGTGTGTGGGACGACATCTGGTGGACCAAGGACCAGCAGGCGGCACGTGCGCTCGAACGCGGCGATGCCGAAACGGCTGCAGAGCTGTTCGAGGATCCCGACTGGCGCGCGGTCGCTGAATACCGCGCCGGCAACTACCCGGCGAGTGCACGCGGCTTTGCCGAGCAACCGGATTTGCGAAGCCTCTACAATCTCGGCAACGCGCTGGCACGCCAGGGCGAGTTGGATTCGGCGATCGACGCCTACGAGAAAGTTCTCGAGCGCGAACCCGACCATGCGGATGCGGCGTACAATCGGGATTTGCTCGCGCAGCTAAAGGCAGAGCAGCAGTCTCGGCAGCAGGGTGACCAGCAGGAGCCGTCGGAATCGGAAGACGGCCAGGGCCAGCAATCTGAGAGCGACAACCAAGGAGACCCGGCAGAATCTGACAGCGACTCGGGGTCGCCGGGCGAGTCCGGTGACCAGGACACGTCGGAGCGCGGCAATGACGAGACCAGCGATGACGACTTCGAGGCATTGCGAGAAGAACTCGAACGCGCGGCCCGGGAGGCCGACGCGGCCGGTGAGCCGGCCGAGCAGTTGACCGCCGCGGAGCTCGAGGAGCTGCGACGGCAGCAGGAACAACAGCAGGCGATGGAACAGTGGCTGCGGCGCATTCCGAACGATCCGGGCGGCCTGTTGCGGCGGAAATTTCGCTACCAGTATCAAAAGAGCGGCAAGGACCAGGACGGCAACAACACCTGGCCCGATGACGAGGTCAATCCGTGGTAGCCGGGCGAGCGCGTCCGGGAGTTGCGGCGTGGCCCGCCGCGGCCGTGCTGATACTGTGGGCCAACACCACACTGGCGGCCGTCGTTGCCCGGGTCGACCGTGCCGAAATCGAACTGAACGAATCGTTTACGCTTGAAATCGTCGTCGACTCCGACACGAGCGCCGAACCGGACGTGGCTCCGCTGGAGGCCAATTTCTACGTGGGCCAGGGGAGCCAGATCAGCAACACGACAATCATCAATGGCGAAATAAGCCGCAGCCGCACCTGGTCGTTCGTATTGATGCCGCGGCGCGCAGGCACGTTGACGATTCCTCGGATAAGTGTGGGCAGCGAGCAGAGCGAGCCGCTAACGATCGTCGTGAAGGAGCCTAGTTACGCACCGCCCGGTGAAGCCGATGTGTTCATTACTACCGAGGTGGACTTTACCGAAACCTACGTACAGGCTCAGGTCCTGTTCACGATCAAGATCTACCGGGCGGTCGCAACCCGACAGCCGGCGCTTCGGGATCCGGTCATCACCGGCGCAGAAGTGCTCGTGGAGCTGGCCGGCGACGACCGCAGCTACGAGGCGATCATCGACGGCAGGGCTTACAACGTCGTCGAGCGCGTCCTGGCCCTGTATCCGCAGGAGAGTGGCGAGATCCAAGTTTCGCCGGCGCGATTCGAGGCGCGCATTCTGAAGAACGGGCGCATCACGGGCCGGCGCGTGTTCGAGTCGGAAGCGCAGCGTGTCACGGTGCTGCCGATTCCCGAGCCCCCGGCAGAACATCCGAATGCACGCTGGCTGCCTGCGCGGGACCTCGAACTCGAGGAAGACTGGTCGCGCGTGCCGGAGCGCCTGACGGCCGGCGAACCCGTAACCCGGCACATTACCATCAGCGCGCTCGGCCAGCTCGAAACGCAGATACCCGCGATTGAACTGCCGAGCATCGACGGCGTGAACGTTTACCCCGACAAGCCGGACCTGACCCGACGCGTCGAGCCGGGCGGCATTCGCGGCGTACGCAGCGATCAGTACGCAATGATCGGCGTCACACCGGGGCCGGTGAACCTGCCCGAGGTGGAAGTTCCCTGGTGGGACATCGGCGCGGGGCAATGGAAGGTTGCTCGTCTACCGGAGCGCGTGCTCGAGATACTACCGTCGAGGCAGACTCCGGCCGAGCCGCCGGTCGCGGAGTCCATCGTGCCCTCCGCTGTGCCAGCGGCACTGCCGGCGCCGCCCTCGGGCAGCATCTGGCGCCGCGTCAGTGAGTCCCTGTTCGTGATCTGGCTGGCGACGCTGTTTGCGTGGTGGTATTCGCTGCGCCCCCGGCGTGAGGCACGAGCTCCGAAGCCCGTGCCCATCCACCGGCAGCAGGCGCGCTGCCTCAGGGCGGCGCGGCGGGCAGCGCTCGCCAGCGAACGCGGCGGCACACGTACGGCGTTACTCGACTGGGCGCGTTTGCAGTGGCCCGACGATCCGCCGCGCAACATAGGCTCACTCGCGGCGCGCGTGTCGGCGCCCCTCGCCGATGAGCTGCGGCGGCTGTCGCGCGTCAGTTACGGCCCCGAGAATGCGCGGTGGGACGGCGAGCCGCTCGCGAAGGCGCTGCGGTCGATTTCGGTGGCGACGACTGACAATGCCGGCCGGCGCGATATCTTGCCACCGTTAATGCCCACCGTTTGACGGCTTACCAGCGGCCGGAGTTGGGCATCGATGCCCACGGCTCGGCCGGAGGCAGCGCATCGCCTTTTTGCAGAAGCTCGATAGAAATATTGTCCGGTGACCGGACGAATGCCATCCGCCCGTCCCTCGGCGGACGATTTATCATCACGCCGCTGTCGGCGAGCCGCTGACACACGGCATAAATGTCGTCGACCGCGTATGCGATGTGGCCGAAATTGCGACCCTCGCCGTAGTCCTCGGGGTCCCAGTTATAGGTCAGTTCAATCTGGGCGGACTCGTCGCCGGGCGCGGCGAGAAAGATCAGCGTATAGCGCCCTTGGCTATTCTCGTGGCGACGCAACTCGCGCAGACCGAGCTTGTCGCAGTAAAACGCGAGCGACTCGTCGATATCGCGGATGCGCAGCATCGTATGCAGGTATTTCATGTACTCACCATAGCGCACTGGTCTTGCCGGGGCAGCCACGGTCGAGGTGCCTGCCTGGATATCTCGGCCTTCGGGGGTTCCGGGACAGGAGCTAACAAAGCACAATTGCAGCGAAGCCGCCAGTCCGACGACCAGGGGCTATTGCAGCAGGCATCCTCACTTGGGTCCACGCAGGGATGAACAACAGCGCCCGGAAAATTCGAGCCGTCACGATCGATCTGGACGACACGCTCTGGGAAATCGGACCCGTGATCCGCCAGGCCGAAGCCGCTCTGCAGTCCTGGCTTGCGGAGCATTATCCGCGGGTCGTCGAGCTCTTCCCCGAGCCCGAGCTGGTCGAGCTCCGTCAGAGGATCGTCGCAGAGCACCAGGACATGCTGCATGACCTAACGTTCATTCGCCGGGCGGTGCTGACGGCAATGTTCCGGCGTGCAAATTATGCACTTGATGCCGTCGACGTCGCGTTCGCCGTGTTCAGCGAGGCGCGTAACGACGTGCACTTGTTTCCGGACGTGCTTCCGGCGCTCGCATCGCTCAGGCGGCGACACACGCTGGTTGCCGTTACGAATGGCAATGCCGACCTCCAAAGAATTGGCCTGCGCGATTTTTTTGCCGCGGTCGTAACGGCGCGGGCCACCGGCGCGGCAAAGCCTGCACGCAAGATCTTTGACGCGGCGGTGGCGGCCGGCGGAGCCTCGGCCGAACAAACGCTGCATATTGGCGATCATCCGGAGATCGACGTGATCGGCGCGCGCTCTGCAGGCCTCAGATCGGCCTGGATCAACCGGAGTGGCGACGCCTGGCCGATAGCGGCGCCCGGCCCGGACCTCGAAGTCCGGACCTTAGCGGAGCTCGACGAGGTGCTCGCGGGACGTCGTGCATGACGATCGGCAGTGGCGGTCCGCTCATTATTTATGTCCCGGGCCTGCTGCCAAAACCGGAGCCGGCGCTCCACAAGGCGGCGCTATTCCGCTGCCTGCTCGAGGGCGTGCGGCGGCGCGATACCAAGGTCGCTGCCGAGATCGATGCCCGTCAGCACGACTTCGATCTCGTCTCCTGGACGTTCGACTTTTACGGTGAACACCGCGATTTCGCGCTCGATGCCGATGCCGTTGATGCGCTGATTGCGCAGCGGGGACCGACGGACGACGATATCGAGCGGGCCTCGTCCTGGTTGCGGCACCTGACTCGCTGGCTGTACCAACTCGGTGACCGCATGCCGTTTCTGATCCCGCATCTCGCCTCCGAACGCATGGAGCTGCATCTGCGGGACCTGCGTCGCTACACGCTCAATCGAAACGGCATTGCCGAGCACGCGCGCGCGATGCTCAAGGTGTTGCTGCGTGCCGCCGCGCAGCGTGCCCGGCCGGTACTCCTGATCGGGCACAGCATGGGATCGGTGATCGCTTATGATTCCCTCTGGCAGCTCAGTCACTGTGATGCCGCCGACTTCAAGATCGACCTGTTTCTGACGATGGGCAGCCCCCTGGGCCAGCGCTACATCCAGAGGCGGCTGAAGGGCTTCGGGGAGGGCGGCGCCCGGCGCTATCCGATGAACGTCCGACGCTGGGTCAACCTTGCTGCGATCGGCGATCTGACGGCGATTGATCCGACGCTCGCGGACGATTTCCACGAGATGCGGGGATTAAACCTCGTGGAGATAATCGAGGATCACCCGATTTACAATTACTTTCGCCTCGACGGCGAACTAAACGTTCACGGGGAATACGGGTATCTCATCAACGACGTTACCGCGTCGATCGTTATCGATTGGTGGCGGAGCGTGGCGCCGGGCTCCGCGGGCTGATGCCCCGACCGTGCCGCGCCGTATCTACGCCGGGTCGATGTTCGGCCGAATGACGATATCGATACGGCGATTACGGGCGCGGCCCGACGCGGTTTCGTTGCTTGCAACAGGGCGCGTTTCGCCGTAGCCGGTCGCGATCAGGCGATACGTCGGGATACGCATCGCGTTAATCATGTACTGTTGCACCGACTCCGCCCGCTCCTGCGATAGCTTCTGATTGAAGTCGTCGCCGCCGTGTGCATCGGTGTGCCCCTCAATGATCAGCTCACTGCGCGGAAACACGTCGATAGCTTTCTCCACCTTGGCGAGCAGCTCAAAATTTTCAGGACGGATCTGGGAGGCGCCGCTGTCGAACGTGAGGCCAACGAGCCGCAGAATGATTGTGTCGCCCTCGCGAAATACGCGCGCTTCTTCAGATGTGAACATCTTTTCGACTTTCTCGAACTGCTCCTTCACGCGAGCCTGTGCCTCGAGTCGCTGTACGAGCGCAGCACGCTCGGCGGTCGCGCCGCCGAGACGCTCGTCGAGCGCGCGCAGCTCCTCCTCCATGTCCGCGATGCGAACTTCATTCTCCGCCTGCTCCTGTTCCAGTCGCTGATTGTCGCTGCGCAGCTTGTCGACGTAGGCAACGAGCTCCTCGGCCAGCCGGTCCGGACCGTCCTCCATGTCCGGAACGATGTCTGCAGCGTCTGACACGGCGGCGAGCGGCTCCTCCCACATGAGGACGAGCTCTTCCACGGTCAGGTCCTTGTCCCGGACCTTGCGCACGATTTCGGAGAGATAGATAGCGTGCTTGGCCTCGTAGTTCGCACGGCGCGCGAGGCTGCGCGGCAAATCCGTGTCGTAGCGGTTTTCGTTGAGCTCACGCTCCGCGTCGGCGAGCAGCTGCTTGGCCTTGCCGAGCGTAATCGGCGCATACCGGCCGACGCGCGCCCGGTCGGCGTCCGCCAGCAATTGACGGGTCTCGCTTAGATATTGGGCTTTGATTGCGACCAGCTCTGCATCGCGATACAGCGTGGTTGCCTCGATCTTGCGACGATCTGCGCCCTTCAGGTCGCCGCGCTCCAGGAGCCGGATCGCGTCCTGGAATTTGCGCTGTGCGTCCTGCCAAAGCTCGGGCGAAAGCTCCGGAGCCCGGGCGTTCGCGGCGTCCTGACGGCTTTTCATGACCTGCGAGAATACGCTTGCCGCAAGCTTCGCAGCGTCGGTCGCGGCCCTGAAATGACGGGTCGCATCGGCGGCATTCGAGCGCACGAATTCGATGTTGCGGCCGCGCTTCAAAAGATCCTCGGCATCCCGGTACTCGTTCATGCCGCGCTCGTAGTTGCGCGGCGACAGCAGCTCTGCGTTGGCCGCGTCCGCCGCAGCTTTGGCAGCATCCGCCTCTTTGAAAAACGTTTCCCGCAATTCGTTTTGCGCTAGCGCGGCGCCGACCGACAACATGCCGGCGACGGCACAGCAGAGGATTGCCCGTGTTACACGCATTTACAGGTTCCTTCAGATTCTTACTTACAGAAGATCCGCCCAAGCGACGGGCAGTCGAGATGCGATGTTACATATGTCCAAGCGCCAAATCTGTGCGCCGCGTCGCCGATTCCCGCGGATTTTACGCAACCGGGCCGCAATTCGCGACAGTCGGCAGGGCCTCTGATGCCGGGGCAGCCCGGCGGCCGGCATTGCAGCACGCAACGAGCAGCGTCCGCCGCGGCACGGCAATGTCGGCGAGGTCACGGCGGACACTGTGACCGACGTCACCAAATTCGGCTGCGGATCAATCGAAACGGCAATTTGTGCTTTGGCTCACAGTCGGGCATGGTCGGTATCCGTACCCTATGCCACATGTCCGCGAAGTACTACACGCAGTTCATCCTTACCGACGCTGACTATCACGGCGGTAACGAGTTCAGCGGGGTCGTCGAACTGAGCCGGCCCATGGACGAGGACTCGGATGCAGGTGACATAGAGGCGGTACTGGCGCGGAACTTCGACCTGCACAAGAGCGCGGTCAAGCTCGTAAGCTGGTCGAGATTGCACTGAATTCTTCTGGCGCGTGGTAACACATTCCCCCTGACTCTCCCGGCTTCGGCCGGGATTTTTTTGTCCCTATTAACCCGGCGCTGCGGCTGGTGGTCGAGGTCACGCTGGTATGCGCGGTGTCGGTATATGCGCTCGAGCGTCGTCCGGAGCGTAGCGAAGCAGGACGCTCGAGCAAGCGTAGGCCGATCGCCGCGAGGCACGGACGCCGAGCGGCGTTAAGCGAGAGCGTATACCCGGCGACGCGCATTAATGCTTATGGGCGCAATGCCTGTTCGGTGCCGACGTTACCTGACATCGGATGCTGCTCCACCATAGCAGCGCAATTCCGAAGTATGCGACAATGATCGGCCACGTCTCAATAACGAACAGATTCACGCATGCAGGCAACCGGGAAGAAATTTCGTGGCATTCCGATCGTCGAGAGCGGTCGGAAGTACAGGACCGAAGCGGGCTTTACAGCGATCAAGAACGGTATCAAAGTCCACCGCGATGCGGCGCCCGTCGCGAAGGGCGATAAACCACGCTGGCTGCGGGCTCGAATGCCGTCAGGCCAGGGCTTTGCTGCGGTGCGAAGTATCGTGCACGAGCATCGGCTGAGCACGGTCTGCGAGGAATCGATGTGCCCGAATATTGGTGAATGCTGGAATGCGGGCACCGCAACGATCATGGTGTTGGGCTCGGTTTGTACACGTGCCTGCCGTTTCTGCGCAGTGGATACGGGTAACCCGAACGGCTGGCTTGACCCCGACGAACCGCTGAACACGGGACGCGCCGTTCGGCTGATGGGCCTCAAATACGTCGTGATTACTTCCGTCGATCGTGACGATCTTGCGGATGGCGGGGCTGCTCATTACGCGGCCTGCGTGCGCGCGATCAAGGATCTGAATCCGGATACCGCCGTCGAGGCGCTAACTCCCGATTTTCGCGGCGTCGAAGCCGACGTCGAGACGGTTGTGGATTCCGGACTGGACGTGTTCGCTCAGAACGTCGAAACGGTGCAACGCCTGACGCATCGGGTCCGCGACGCGCGGGCCGGTTATGCGCAGACAATCGGCGTGCTGCGGCATGCGAAACGGCACCGGCCCGAGGTGCTGACCAAGACAAGCCTGATGCTGGGCCTCGGCGAGCGTGACAACGAAATCGTGGAGACGATGGCCGATCTGCGCGCGGCGGGCGTCGATATACTGACGCTCGGCCAATACCTGCGTCCGACCGCAAACCATCTCCCCGTCGAGCGCTACGTGACGCCGGACGAGTTCGCCGCCTATCGCGCCGAAGGGCTGGACTTGGGCTTCGTTGAAGTTGTTGCCGGTCCCCTGATTCGCTCGAGTTACCGCGCGGAGCAGGTGCTCGAAAAAAATAACGTCGGTCTTGCCTGCCACGGTTAAGGCAGCGGCCGGCACCGAAGAGCGCGACCCTGCGCTATAGTGGCCGGCTCACCGGCAATTCCCGCCAGGATCTCGTCATGACCCAGTTTCTCGCCGAATACGGAATGTTCTTGCTCAAGGTCGCAACGATCGTTGCGGGGCTAGTCGTCATCATCGTCGTCGCCGCCGCCGCGGGGCGCAAGGTAAGTCACGAAGGGCTCGTCGTCGAGAATCTGAACGAGAAATACAGGTCGCTGGGGCGCGTGCTGCGCAAGTCCGTGCTGTCGAAAACCGATCTGCGCAAGACACAAAAGGAGGAGCGCCGAGAAAAAAAATCGCGGTCTCGAAAGGACAAATCGCGACCGCGAGGCTTCGTGATCGATTTCAAGGGCGATCTCAAGGCGACCGCCGTCCCGTCCCTGCGCGAGGAGGTCAGCGCCGTGCTCGACGTCGCTACCGCTAACGACACGGTCATCGTGCGGCTCGAGAATCACGGCGGATTTGTCCACGAACACGGGCTGGCGGCATCGCAGCTGGCGCGCGTACGGGAGCGCGATATATCGCTCATCGTCTGCGTCGACAAGGTCGCGGCCAGCGGCGGCTACCTGATGGCCTGCGTGGCCTCGACGATCTACGCGGCGCCGTTTGCGATTCTCGGCTCGATCGGCGTGCTGGCGCAGATTCCTAATTTCAACCGGTTTCTCGACGAGCGCGGCGTGGAATTCGAGCAGATCATGGCCGGGCGCTACAAGCGTACCGTGACGATGTTCGGCAAAAACACCGACGCCGACCGGGCGAAACTGACGGAAGAGCTCGAGGACGTGCATACGCTGTTCAAGGCAGCCGTCAGCAAATACCGGCCGGGCCTCGATCTCGACAAGGTCGCGACCGGCGAGCACTGGTACGGTACGCGGGCGCTCACGCTCGGCCTGGCCGATGAAATCCGCACGAGCGACGAGGTGCTCGTGTCGGCGGCGACCGAGCGGGACCTCTACCATGTTAAGTATGAAATTAAGAAGCCGCTGCAGAGGCGGCTCATGGGGAGTATCGACAGTGCGCTCGAGCGACTCGATGGTCTGCGCTGGCGGCAGCGGTTCGAATCACGGCTGCCCCGCTGAGCCGGCGTGGAACTGTCGAATTTGGACGTGGTCGAAAATACTCGATAGGCGCGTACGGGAAACCCGGAGCCCGCGTGCGGGCTATACTTTCCGAGAGGCCCACAAGATGACTCACCGCACGAAATACTTGATTACGATCGGCGTTGTTGCGCTCGTCGCGAGCGCGTGTACAAGCTCGCCTACCGGACGCTCGCAGATGATCTGGAAGTCCGACGACGAGCTGGCTGCCGAGAGCGCCCGGCAGTTCGCCGAAATGAAAGCATCGATGCCCCTGTCGACGGACCGGGCGACGATCGACTATATCGCCTGCGTCGCGAATGCGCTCGTCGATGTTCTGGAGGCGCCGTACCGCGACCTGCAGTGGGAAATGGCCATTTTCGACCACGAAGCGGTCAATGCCTTCGCGATGCCGGGCGGCAAGATCGGCGTCATGCAGGGAATCTTGAAAGCCGCCCAGAATCAGGATCAGCTCGCGGCTGTCATCGGCCACGAGATCGCGCACGTCACGGCGCGGCATTCGAATGAACGGGCCTCGCGATCCTCCATCTCGGGAGTCGGCGTACAGGTGGCCGCAGTGCTGCTGGGTGGCGGGCACAGCGGGGCCACGTACACGGCCTATGAAGCCCTGAACGCGGGCGCCGCCCTCGGCATCATGCTGCCGTTCTCTCGCGCCCAGGAGAGCGAGGCCGACGTCATAGGTCTCGAATATATGGCACGCGCCGGTTTCGATCCCCGCGAGAGCGTGCCGCTGTGGCAAAACATGACGTCCGAGGCGAAGCAGGAACCGGCCGAGTTCCTGTCGACGCACCCATCGAGCGCGAACCGCATCGATTCGCTGGTTTCGCAGTTCGGCAAGACGCTGGCGTTGTACAACGAGGCGCAGACTCAGGGGCACAATCCGGACTGTCGCGAACCCTAGCAAGCGGTTGTCGCGGAACGGCACCGCCGCAGCGCGTCGCCTGACGGGTTAGTGTCCCGGGAAAATTTCTGCGAACATTGGCGGATGGGTATCCGGAACGCCTCCCCAACAACGCTGCTTGCGATCGTCGCCACTCTGAACCTGGCAGGCTGCGCGACGCTCGAAGATTTTCTCGACGCCATGCGCGCGCACCCGGGCGATCACCGGCACCGGCAATTCGAGCGCCGACCGGTCGAGGAGCCGCTGTCCCGAAATCACTTCCTCCTCGAGACTGCCGGGCAGACGGTCGTGGGGGAGATCCAGGTCGTTTACCCGCGAGAGGAAGACACGCTGTCCGACCTGGCGCGGGCGTACGGTCTCGGCTACGACGAAATCGTAGCTGCGAATCCCGGCGTCGACCCGTGGCTGCCCGGAGAATCGACGCCCGTCCTGCTGCCCACCCAGTACGTGCTCCCCAAGGTCCCGCACGATGGCATCGTATTGAACATCGCATCGAAACGCCTGTTTTACTTTCCGGACGTCCCTGACGGTTCGCTGCCCGTGGTCAAAACCTACCCGATCGGTGTCGGCCGCGTCGGCTGGGAAACGCCGATCGGTAAAACGACGGTGACCGCCAAGGCGACGGATCCGCATTGGTACGTGCCGCTCTCCGTGCGTGAGGAGCATGCCGAGATGGGCAACCCGCTCCCCGCCGTTGTTCCGCCGGGACCGGACAACCCGCTTGGTTCGCATGTGCTGAAGCTGGGCATGCCCGGCTATCTGATACACGGTACCAACCAGCCTTACGGTGTCGGCATGCGGGTCAGTCACGGCTGCGTGCGTTTGTATCCGGAAAATATCGAGATCCTTTATGAAATGGTCGAACTGGGTGAATCGGTCACGATCATCAATGAGCCTTTTCTGGTCGGCGAACGCGACGGCGAACTGTATTTCGAAGGTCATGCGCCGCTGGAAGACGACGCCATCCCGGCCGAAGATCGCCTGCAGCAGATATTCGACCGACTCGCCGAATCGGACGGCCGTCGTCTCGGCGAACGCGACCGAGAGCAAATCGCCATGCTCGCCGGCATGGCACAAGGCGTGCCCGTGCGAATCCGCGCCCACGATGTCGACGAAGTGTTTGCCCGTGCACGTCGCGTGCGCAACACGGTCGAGACGGATCCGGAAGCGCCAACGCTGACCGAGGTAAGGGAAATGATCGAGGCGGCCAACCGTGAGGTGGAACTCGAGGCAGCAGAAAAACTGTGAGTGAGTGGCTGGACCTCATGCTGGAGGAAATTGCCCGCAAACGTCGCGAAGCCGAGGAGGCCGAACAAGAGCACAGCCGTCGACGCGAGGATCGAAAAGAAGATCCGCCGGAATCGCCGGATCAGTCGAAGTAGCGCAGGAATTCTGCCGGCAACCGATCGGTATCTTCCGGTCTGGCGTCGGTGGCGGGCAGGGGCCGCGAATTGTACGTGTGCCAAAACAGCATCGACTGTCCGGCGCTCGCCGAATCGGCAATATCGTGAAGCAGCGCTGCCATCGCTTTTCCGGTGTAGGTGCTCTCGAGGACAAGTCCGAGCTGGTGTTCGGCGACGGCTAGGGCATTGTCGGTGCGCCCATCCGAGCGGCCGTATCCACCGGCAAAAAATTCGTCGCGCCAGCGAATCCGGGCGCGCTGCGCCGCCGCGGGGTCAATCGATGGATCAAGACGGTTGAGCAGGGTAACGGTCTTTACCATCATGCGCGTCAATCCACGTTTGTTTGCGATCGCCTCGTGCGTCACGCGTACGGCATGGACCTCGATATCGACCTGCGCGAGCGCAAAACCCACGGCGAGGCCGGCGGCGGTCGCCATCGTGCCGTTTGCAACATAAACGCGGTCGGGCTTGTCGACCTCTCCGGCTGCGATCTGGTCGCCGAGTTCCAAGGCGGCATTGACGAAGCCGACCGCCCCCAGCCAGGATGACCCGCCCATCGGGATGACCCAGGCACGGCGTCCCTGGAGATAGCGACGCATCGTGGTGACTCGAGAATGACGATCGCCGCCGAAAGCGACGAGCTCTGTTTCGTTCGCGATATGCATGTTGAGAACGCGCGGCGCGCTTGGCGTCCGGGCCTGATGCGAAAGCAGACAGGTGCACTCGAAACCGCACTGTGTGGCGTAAAGGGCCGTCGCCAACGCGTGATTCGACGCAACGGTACCGAATGTAGCAACACGGCGCGCGCCTCGATCCGCGGCGCGTTGCAGCAAGTACTCAAGTTTGCGAACTTTGTTGCCGCCATAACGTTTGCCGGTCAGATCGTCGCGTTTGATCATGACTGGGTGCGCACCGCGCGCGATCCTGACCTGCCCGTGCTCGACCGGTGTCGGCAGGTCGGCAAGCAACAGCTTGGGCAGCGCTGCGCCGAGTCGCGGATATCGGGCGCGCAGGGAATCGATCATCTGAGACGCGTCGGCATGTCTTTGGCCCAGATTAACGATTCCGCGCAACGGCCCGCAACCACAACGTCGATCGAAGGCGTGGTAAGGACCGGGCGCAGTCTTTAAACTAGCGCAACTCAATCTGACCGTCGCGGAGATCGAATTGTCAGATGTCCCGCATCGTGACGTCACGATGACCGCTACCGAGGGCCTCGGGCCGGCCATAGAGAACATGCCCGAAACCGTGGCCGCGTTCGTCGGACGAACGCTGCGCGGTCCGCTCAATACGCCGGTACTGTTGGCCAGTTTCGGGGACTTTCGTCGCCGTTTTGGCGGCCTGTGGGAGCAGTCTTCGCTGGGACCGGCGGTGCGCGCTTTCTTTCAGCACGGCGGTCGCTACCTGTACGTCGTGCGCGTCGCTAATGCTGCGCGGGGACCGATGCTGTGTTTGCCGGCCGATGGGTCGGCTCTGATACTGCGCGGCATCGAGCCCGGGTACACCGAATCGCTGCGCGCCGCGGTCGACTACGACCGCATCGATACAAGCAATGACGATGCCTTCAACCTGACCGTGCAGCGCATCAATCCCGATAACGGTCTGGTTGTTGATCAGGAGTATTTTCGCGCCGCGAGCCATCGCGAGGACAACGAACGCTTCATCGGCGATTTGCTTGCGAGTTCCTCGCTGGCCCGAATCGCGAACCCGTATCCCCGCCACAGGCCCGAGGCCACGCCACATCTCGGGAGCGGATCGGCTGCCGGTTACGTCGTGTCCACGCAGCGCGGAAGCGACGGTGCCGCGCTGTCCGATTACGATCTGATCGGGTCGCGCGAACGGTGCACCGGACTGTTCGCGCTGGATCAGTGCGAGCACCTCGACCTTCTCTACCTGCCGTCGCCGACACTCGATCGCGATGTCGGACCGGCAGCGATCGTCGCTGCTGAAATGTACTGCCGGCAGCGCGGCGCAATGCTGATCCTCGATCCGGACAGGGACTGCCGCGACGTCAACGACCTGCTTGGTCGACTTCGCAACCGGGGGCAGCGCAGTGCAAATATGCTGACCTATTATCCGAGCATTCGAGCGCGTGCCGCGAACGAGCCAGGCACGCCGTGCGGCGGCGCCGTGCTTGCGGGAATACTCTGCAAGCATGATCGTCAGCGTGGGCCCTGGCATTGCCTCGGGCCACCAGAATGCCGCCTCGATCGCGCGTGGCAGCCGGCTGCCGATCTCGACCCGCGCCTCGTCGACACGCTTGTACGCGGGGGCGTAAACGCGATCGTCGGGAGTCGCGCGGGCAGAGCCAGAGTCTGCGGATCCGTGACGCTGAGCCGGGGCAGCGGCGCCGAGCGCTGTTTCGACAACCTTGGCGTACGGCGCGGCTGCCTCAGAATTCTGAATACGGTCAAGCACGCGACCCGATTCGCCGCATTTCAGACCGACGATATCGGCCTCGAACGGCGCATCGAGGACGAGATTGGCAACTTCTTTCGCCAGCTGGCCAACGGCGACGCTTTGGCGACCGATCGGTTTGTCATAATGTGCTACCGCAGCGGCAAGGCAGGCGCACAAACGCCCGAGCGTGGCGTGGCGATCCTGCTCAGGTTTCACCCTACGGGTGCGCCCGGTCCGCTGTCCTTCACTCTGCTGCAAACCGAGGAGGGCTGCCGTATCACGACCACGGCATTCGCGCCGGTGATTCGGGACTGCGCCTGAGCGCAGCCCGGAAGTCGACGACGACTCCCAGCGGCACGCTGCATCCGCCGCGTGTCATATAAGCATCGGATACCTGCCACCAATGTACACGGAGGGGGTATGAGAGACGGCGATGCGCTCGAGAAAAATCCACATGTTTCGCGCTCGGCACTGGAGGCCATGCACGCCCAGCTGTACGGCTGGGCCCTGTCCCGCTGCAACTACGACCCGACGGCGGCGGAAGAACTGATGCAGCAGGCGTATCTGGAATTGTTGACGGGTAATGCGAGATTCGACAACAGGTCGTCGCTGAAGACGTTCGTATTCGCGGTCGTAGAAAAACTTGCGCGCAGTCGCTTTCGGCGCTTGACATCGAGGCTTCGCCTGCTGAGGCGCTATCAACGGCATGCGGCGGACGTTACCGTAAAAATTGACATCGACACCGATGCCGGCCGCCTCTGGAGGGCAGTCGGGAATCTGCCGGCGCGACAGCGCGACATCATCGAACTCGTGTTCTGCCGCGAGCTCACGATCGAGGAAGCATCGTCGGTGATGGGCGTGACGGTCGGCACCGGGCGCGCACATTATGCGCGAGCGAAGCGGGCGCTGAAAACCGTCCTCCAGGAGCCGGGAGGCACGTGATATGGACGTATCCGACGAAGACGTCGACAGAGAGCTATCGCGCGTCCTCAAAACGCGGGATCCTCAGGACGTCCCGGGATTCGCGGCCGTTTGGACGGCCGCCGAGCGTCGCTACGCGGCCTGGAAGCGAAGTCGCCGGGCGCTGGCAGCCGCGGTGATAGCGGGCGTCGGCGTCATGGTCATGCTGCATTTCGCGACGCCGGACGACGCGGCTGCGCCGTACATTGAAGTCGCCGAACTGCTCGACTCCACCTTCTGGATCGCGCCGAGCGACGCGCTGCTGCCGGTGCGCGAATTCGACCTGTATGACGAACTGCCGGCTGTTCTGGAGTCAACGGAACCCGGCCAAGGAGCGTTATTGTGAGAAAGAAGCTGATTGCGCTGATCATCATTTCCGCCCTGCTGTCCGGCGGGGCGTTCGCCCAGGGGGATCGCAGGGGTGACGTGTTCAAGGGAAAACTCTTTCCGCCCAACATCATCCTCGAGCATCAGGACGAGCTCGGGCTCAGCAAGGAGCAGTTCACCGCGATTCGGGCCGCCGTCGTCGCGGTGCAGGCAAATATCGCGGAGCACGAATGGGATGTGCGGGAAGCGTATCAGCGGATCATGGCTGGCCTCGATGAGACGCCGATCGACGAAAAGCGCGTACTGCGCGACGTTGAGGCCGCATTGCTCGCGGAGAACGAGGTGAAGAAAAAGCAGGTCGCCATGCTGATTCGGCTCAAGAACACGCTGACCGACGGGCAGATCGAATATCTGGAGTCGGTGAGTCGCAAATAATGGGACCCGGTCCTACGACAAGGCCTGCAGGGTGCAGCTACTCTCGTCGAGGTTTCGCGGAGGAGCGCGCAATGTCGGACTCGGCCGTAATACGCATGTCGCGCTCGCGATGGGCCGCATCGCTCATGCTGTCCGCGCTTGCCCTGGCCGGCTGCGGGAGCGGCGGCGACGGCGGCGGAACGCCACCGCCACCGCCGCCCCCGCCCACCATTACGAAAGCAGAGGCGTTCCGGTTCCTCAATCGTGCGACGTTCGGTGCAACGGAGGCCGAGGCGGCACGGCTTATCGACATTGGCCTCGAAGGCTGGATCGACGCGCAGCTCGAGATGCCTGCGTCGCTACAGCTGCCGCATCTGCAGGCCCTGTCGCGTCCGCAGTTCCTGCTCGAGCTGCAGCCGGACCGCGTCGACATCTGGTTTCGAAACGCGCTTAACGGCGACGACCAGCTGCGGCAGCGCGTCGCGTTTGCGCTGTCCGAAATCATGGTTGTTTCCCAGCTCGGAGCCCTCGGCAATCTCACGTACGCGCTGGCGGATTATTACGACGTACTCGCGAAAAACGCGTTCGGCAATTACCGCGAGCTGCTCGAAGAGGTGACGCTGCACCCTGCGATGGGCATCTACCTAAGCATGCTGGGCAACGAAAAGCCGGACCCGGCGCGCAATATCCGCCCGGACGAGAACTACGCTCGTGAGCTCATGCAGCTGTTTTCCATCGGACTGGTGGAGCTCAACCTTGACGGCACCGAGAGACTCGATGGCGAGGGAAGGCCGATACCGACATACGATCAGGCGGTCATAGAAGGGTTCGCACATGTCTTTACCGGCTGGACGTTTGCAGGTGCGGTCAGTTTTCGCCTCGCGCGGCCGAACGATGCCAATCAGGTCGTGCCGATGCAGCTTTATCCCGCGTTTCACGATACCGGACAGAAGGCGCTGCTGAACGGCACCGTCCTGCCAGGCGGGCAGACCGGCGAGCAGGATCTGGCAGCAGCGCTGGATAATATTTTCAATCATCCGAACGTGGGCCCGTTTATCGCAATCCGCCTGATACAGCGGCTCGTGGCGAGCAATCCGTCGCCGGGCTACGTGGCGCGAGTCGCGAGCGTATTCAACGACAATGGAGCGGGCATCCGCGGAGATCTGGGTGCCGTCGTGCGGGCCATCCTGCTCGACGCAGAGGCTCGGCCGGTGCAGCATGGCGACGCAGACGGCAAGCTCAAGGAGCCCCTGCTGCGGCTCACGCAGCTTTGGCGCGCCTATGCTGCCCGCTCAGAAGGCGGCGGCTACCCGATCGGCTACGCGTTCGTCGTATTCGGCCAGGGGCCGCTGCAGTCCCCGTCGGTGTTCAACTTCTTCAGCCCTTTTTACGCGCCCCCCGGCGAAATTCGGAACAGCGGCCTGGTCGCGCCCGAGCTGGAAATCGCCACGGAGTATCTCAATACGTTCGTCACGAACTACATGTTCTATCAGACCTTCGTATGGAATCAGACGAACACCCTGAACCTGGAACCGGACGATGTGTATATCGATTTTTCCGAGGAGCTCGGCCTCGCAGACGATGTCGATATGCTCATCAATCGGGTAGACGACAAGCTGCTGGCCGGGCAGATGTCGAACACCTTGCGGGTCGAAATAGCGGGCATGCTCGAGCGCATACCCGAGTCCGAGGCGGCACTGCGCGCGGCGGAGACGATATACCTGACCGTCACGTCGCCCGAGTTCGCGTATCAGAATTAGGCCGGAGTAAGCCATGGCAGCACTCGATAGACGTAGTTTTCTGAAAGCCAGCGGTGCGGCCGCGGCCACGGCGTTTGCAGGCACGCCCGGTCTGGCTTACTCGCGGATGGTTGGCGGCGGCGCGCCGTTCGACGACTATCGCACGCTCGTGTGCGTGTTTCTGTTCGGCGGAAACGATTCCTTCAACATGCTCGTGCCGCGCAGCACCGCCGAGCACAGCGTGTATGCGGAGTCGCGTCAGAACCTGGCGATCCCGCAGGAAGATCTGCTGCCGATCAATCCCCTGAATCCGGATCCGGTTCAGTACGGACTGCACCCGTCGATGGCAAGCCTGCAGGCGCTGTTCGAGCAGGGCGCTGCCGCCTTCGTCACGAACGTCGGTCCGCTGATCGTGCCGACGACGAAGGACGACTTCCTCAGCCGCGCCGTGCCGCTGCCGCCGCAGCTGTTTTCGCACAATGATCAGCAGGATCAGTGGCTGTCGCTGAAGGGCAATGCGTCGACCAAGACCGGCTGGGCGGGCCGCATCGCGGACCTGATCCGCACGAACGTGGCTGCTCAGCAGATGGCGACGAACGCGTCGCTGTTCGGCTCCAACCTGTTCCAGTCTGCTGATGATACCGTCGCTTACGTGATGGGCCCGACCGGCCCGCTGCAGTTCGAAGGATTCTCCCTGGATACGGAGAGCCTGCTGTTCGAACAGCGCAACGCATTCACGCGCATCGTCGATTCTGAGCACGCGTCGATTTACGAACGCAGCTTCGCGGAGACTCAGCGGCGTGCGATCGACGCGGCCGACACGGTGACCGCCGCGATCGAGTCGGCACCGACGCTAAACACGATGTTCCCGGCATCCCAGCTGGCCACCCAGCTCGAGACGGTGGCCAAGCTTATAGCCGTCCGTGACCAGCTGCAGATGCAGCGGCAAATATTCTTCGTCGCGGCAGGCGGCTTCGATTCACACGATAATCAGAATCAGGACCAGCCAGGACTGCTTGCCGACGTGAGCGAATCGATCGCCGCATTTCATGCAGCCACCGTCGAGCTCGGTGTCGCGGGCAGCGTGACGACGTTTACCCAGTCCGACTTCGGCCGCACGCTGACCTCGAACGGCGACGGCACCGATCACGCGTGGGGTGGCAATCAAATCGTTCTCGGCGGCAGCGTCCTCGGCAGGCAGCTATACGGCACGTATCCGCTCCTCGAAATCGGCGGCGCCGATGACGTGGGCGGCGGGCGCATGATTCCGACCACGTCTGCCGACCAGTTCGCGGCGACGCTGGCACGATGGTTCGGCGTGGCCGATGCGGAGCTCGACGTCGTCGCGCCGAACATCGGTAATTTCACTGTCCGCGATCTCGGCTTCATGCTGTAACGCGCCTATGGCGGGCAACGGTCCGGCATAATATTCCGGTGCGGTAAAAAACGACTCGGCATCGCTTAACGAACGAGCGCGGAACCGGTATCCTCCGCGCATTCGAATTGTCGGGTCCCGAGCCGCTCCGTGACATCCCGAGCCAGGTGATCCCCATGAGATCGTTATCCGCCTCTGCGCTCTTTGCGGCTTTGCTTCTGTGCGGCTGTGTGCAGGAGCCGGCCGGCGATGCGCCGGATACACGGCCATCGGCGTCTGCCGAGCTCGAGCAGCTGCTCGACGAGCATTTCGAACGCATGCTCGAGATGAACCCGCTTGCTGCGACCGAAATCGGCGACAATCGCTACAACGACCGCCTGGCAATCACTATCAGTCCCGAGTATCGGGCAGCCGAGCGCGCGCTGGACGAAGAGTTTCTGAGCCGCCTGCTGCGCATCGATCGTAACGGCCTGTCCCGCCAGGATCAGCTCAACTATGACATGTTTCGCCTGAATCGAGAGATGTCGCTCGAAGGTGATCTGTATCCGTCGCACCTGCAGCCGATCAACCAGTTTTATTCGCTGCCGAATACATTCGCGCGGCTCGGCAGCGGCAAGAGCATCCATCCGTTCAGAACCGTGAAGGACTACGATGACTTTCTGAGCCGCATCGACGATTTCGTCAGTTACGTCGACCAGGCGATTGCGAACATGAAGGAAGGGATGCGTGTCGGCATCGTGCAGCCGCGCGTATTGATGGTAAAGGTTTTGCCGCAGCTTGACGCACACGTGGTCGAAGATCCGGAAAGCAGCGGTTTCTACGGGCCGATTCGGGCGTTGCCCGAGACTTTTTCGGATGCCGACAGGCAGCGCCTCACTGCGGCATATCGAGCGGCGATCCGCGACAAGATCGTGCCCGCCTATGCGCGTCTGCGGGCGTTCATCAATGACGAGTACCTTGCCGCCGCGCGCGACACCTTCGGTCTGTATGCGTTGCCCAACGGCCGCGACTGGTATGCCTATAATGTCCGCAGAATTACAACAACCGATCTGGAGCCCGAGGATATTCACCAGATCGGGCTGGACGAGGTGGCGCGCATACACGGAGAGATGCGTGGTGTGATGAGAGATGTCGGTTTCGTCGGCAGCCTGCAGGAATTCTTCGAATACCTGTATTCCGATCCGAAGTTCTTTTTTTCCGAGCCTGATCAGCTCATCCAGGCCTATCGTGACATGGCGGATCACGTTGCGGCTCTGGCGCCGGAACTGTTCAGCGTCTTTCCGAAGGCGGCGTTCGAAGTGCGTCGCGTCGAGCCGTTTCGCGAGCGCTCGGCGAGCAAGGGTTCGTACCAGAGCGGGACGCCCGATGGCAGCCGACCGGGGATCTTCTACGCCAACGCATACGACGTCGGCTCTCGACCGAAGTGGGATATGCGTTCGCTGTTCCTGCACGAGGCGATTCCCGGCCATCATTTCCAGATTTCGCTGCAGCAGGAGGCTCAGGACCTCCCGAGGTTCCGACGCTTCGGTGGTTTCACGGCCTACGTCGAGGGCTGGGGCCTGTACGCGGAGCACCTGGGCCGGGAACTCGGCCTGTACGATGACCCCTACGACTACTTCGGCGCGCTGAACGCCGAGCTGTGGCGCTCGATCCGCCTCGTGACCGACACTGGCATTCATGCCAAGGGCTGGTCGCGGCAGGAGGTGCTCGACTACATGCACGCAAACGCCGCAGTGTCGGACACGCGGGCGGTGGCCGAGGCCGAACGCTTCATGGCGATCCCGGGCCAGGCGCTCGCATACAAGATCGGGCAGCTCAAGATCCTGGAAATACGCCGGACCGCCGAGGCGCGCCTCGGGGAGGCGTTCGACGTGCGCGAATTCCACACGCAGGTGCTGATGGACGGGCCGATGCCGCTGTCGATGCTCGAGGACAAGATCGCACGTTGGGCGCAGGCAAAGCTGTAGCCCTGCTATCGTCGACTGTCGAAAGCCGCCCTTTCGCATTCGCGTGAATTGGGGCACGCTCTCTGGCCATGAAGCTGGACCGACTGATTCGCATCGCGATCGCGCTCCTCGTTCTGCTGGTCTTCGTCGTTGCGATTGCCGCGCTGCTGTTCGTGACGGAGTCGGCGCTCAACGTCTGGGACCGGCTCGTCGAGGGGCCGCGTCTCCTGCTTTACGGTTACGTCGGCGCAATGCTGGGGCTGGGGCTCACCGCAGTCTGGCTGATTTGGCGCCTCGTGATCCGCCGGCCGATCCGGCCGCCATCGCGAAAGGTCGATGCCGAGCTCACGCAAGGCGAGATCGAAGAGCGCCTGCGCGAGGCGCGGGCTGCCGGCGTCGACACCGCCGCGGCGCATGCGGAGCTTGCGGAACTCGCGGCCCGGCAGGCCAGCGGCGCGATTCACCTGTGTTTCTTCGGCGAAGTGTCGACGGGGAAGAGCTCGCTCGTGAAGGCGCTCGTGCCGAGCGCCGATGTCGTGATCGACGCGGCCGGCGGCTCCACGACGGACATCCGGCATTACCGCTGGCGCAACGACGACGGTCAGGAAATTTTGCTGACCGACGTGCCGGGAACCGGCGGAAACGAGGCCGGCTTCGACGCCCTGGCGATGGCCGAAGCGCGACGCGCGCATGTCGTGCTGTTCGTATGCGATGGCGACCTGACGCGGAGTGAAACCGACGAGCTGGAGCAGCTGCTCGATCTAAACAAGCCGCTCGTTCTCGTGATGAACAAGGCGGATCGTTTCTCCCTCGACGAGCAGGCCGCGTTGATGGAACGGCTGCTGAAGCGACTGCGCGACATTGGCGCAAACGAGCAGCGCGATCGCGTCGTTGCCGTCTCCGCCGGTGGCCAGATGGAGGTAATCCAGCGTGACGCCAGCGGCCATGAGGCCGCCTCGCATCGCGAGCGTCCGGCAGACATCGGGGTTCTTGTCGTCGCGATCATGCGGGTACTGGAAGCCACGGGCCCGCCGATTCATGACCGGCGCGACCGAGCGGTGTTTCGACTCGCCGCGGAGAAACTCGCAGCGGCCGAGGTCGAATACCGGCAGCAGCGCTCCGAGCAGATTGTCCGCAGCGCAACCCGAAAAGCGGTAATCGGATCACTAGCGGCCGTAAGTCCCGGTACCGATATACTGATACAGGGCTACATTGGCACGACGATGACTCAGGCGCTTTGCGGGCTTTACGGTGCGGCGCCGCGAGACCTCGACGTCGAGGAGTTCCTGTCGCTCAGCCAGAGTCGCGTCGGACGTGCGCTGCCGCTGAGTCTCGCGGTCGCCGGCAATGCGCTGAAGGCGTTTCCCGGTGCGGGGACCGTCGCCGGCGGGCTCGTTCACGCAGTCGCGTACGGCCTGATCTTCGACGCCCTCGGGCGGAGTCTGATCGGGACGCTCGAGCGCCACGGCAAACTGATTCCGGAAGCGGCGGCCCGGGAGTTCGAGGAAGGCATCGATGAACATATTGAAGCGGGCGTTCGGCGCATTGCCAGGCTGGCCCTGGAAGAACGAGCGGACCGCGACTGAGCCGGGCGCCGACGCGGGATCCGGTCATCTCGCCCTGGCACAGGAGAGCTTGCGCGAACTCATCGGCGATTCGCGACTGCCAGCGGGCGTGCGCGAGTCGCTGGCTCAGGACTACAAGGCGGTCGAGGCCATGCTCGCCAAGCTCGAGCACGGCCATCTGCACATCGCGGTTTTTGGCCGCGTGAGCACGGGTAAATCGTCGCTATTGAATGCGCTGGTCGGCCGGCAGGCATTCACGGTCAGTCCGCTGCACGGAGAAACCCGGCAATCGTCGATGCAGCCCTGGCAGGAGGTCGAGGCCGGCGGTGTCTTTCTGATCGATACGCCCGGTCTGGACGAGGCGGGCGGTGAGGAGCGGGAGCAGCTCGCCAAGGAAGTCGCGGGAAGATCGGATCTCGTAATCTTCGTCCTGGACGGTGACATCACGGATACGGAACTGGCGTCACTGAAGACGCTGCTTGGCCAGGGGCGCCCGGTCGTCGTTGCGCTCAATAAAGCCGATCTGTTTACGGCCGAGGAACGCGAAACCCTGCTCGTGGCGGTGCGTGCCAAGACGGCTGGCCTTGTCGACCCGCGTTTCGTGTTCGCGACCGCCGCCGAGCCCCGGCCGCAGGTCGTCGTAGAGATCGACACCGAGGGCCGGGAGGCGCAGAGCGAGCGGCCGCGCACGCCTGACATCGAAACGCTGCGGCTGCGCCTCTGGGAGATCGTCGAAGCCGAGGGCAAGACGCTGGCCGCGCTGAACGCGAGCATGTTCGCTGCCGATTTGAGTGACCAGGTCGGACGCCGCATACTGGCGGCCCGCCGCGAGATCGGCGAACGCGTCGTGCGCACCTACTGTATCGGCAAGGGTGTCGCCGTCGCGTTCAATCCGGTTCCGGTTGCCGACCTGCTCGCGGCCGCGATTGTCGACGTCGGCATGGTCGTGCACCTGTCACGAGTTTACGGGCTGCCGCTGAGCCGCAAGGAGGCCGGATCGCTCGTGCGCATCATCGTCGCCGAGGCCGCGGCGCTGATGGGGACGGTTTGGGCGCTGCACTTCGTGTCCAGCGCACTCAAGGTCGGCACGGCCGGGCTGTCGACGCTGGTCACCGCCGGCGCCCAGGGGGCGATCGCGTATTACAGTACCTACGTCGTCGGCCGCGTTGCCGGCGAATACCTCGCGCACGGCAAGTCCTGGGGCGACGGTGGACCGAAACGCGTCGTGCAGACGATTCTGAACAGCCTCGACCGCGACACCGTGCTGCGGGACGCCCGCCGCGAGATTCAGGCACGTCTCGGTATAGGTTGACGCTCGCTATGGACCGCGTGCGTCGGCAGCAACGCATCCGGGAGACCGTGCGGGAGATCCCCGCCGGCCGGGTCGCGAGCTATGGCCAGGTCGCTGACGTTGCCGGGCTGCCGAGAGCGGCGCGCCAGGTCGGGCAGGCGCTGCGGAATCTCTCCGACGCAACTGACGTGCCGTGGCATCGCGTCCTCAGATCGACCGGCGCGATCGCTTTCGCCCGCGGAAGCCCGGCGTATCGGGAGCAGCGGCGTCGCCTCGAGCGGGAAGGCGTGATCGTGCTGCACGGCAAGGTCGACATGCAGACCTACCGCTGGCAACCGCCGTTGGACGAATTGCTCTGGAAGCCGACATCGGCCTGGGACGACGCGTGAAGGTTGGCAAATGCCTCCGGTCGCGTCTGGTCGGGCTCATGATCGCGCCACGGACGCGTCGACTCGCCCGGCGGCACGCCGAATGGCGCCGCCGCGTGGCGCGGCGGCCGCATCGAGTGTCCGCATTTTTGGAGCTCGACGATCCCTATTCCTATTTGCTGAGCCGATTCCTGCCGGACCTGGCGGCGGGCTACGAGATTCATCTCGACGTGTATCTCGTGGCGGCACCGATCGCGGGGTTTCGCCCCCGGCCGGACCTGCTCGCCGATTACGCGGCGCTGGACTGCAGGCGCGTGGCGGAGGAGCTCGGACTGCCGTTCCTCGACCGGGGGCCTGCGCCGCCCGTCGAATACCGGCGCGCGCTCGCCGATGCGGTCGCGGCGGCGGACGCGATGACGGACATGCTGCCCGCAATCGAGGAATACTGGCGGGGTGACGCCGAACGCGTAAGTCGGCGAGTCGCAGATCATCGGCAAGAGGGGGCATCTCGAAGCGTGCTCGAGGAAAACCGGCAAAAACTCGGACGCCTCGGGCACTACAACAGCGCGACACTGCATTACGGTGGCGAATGGTATTGGGGCATCGACCGGCTTCACTACCTGACCGAGCGTTTCGAGGAGCTCGGACTGCGGCGAACGACAGTGGCAGTGGATCCAGTCCGATCCCTGCGCGACGCCATGGGCGTGTCGCTGCCCGCGACGCCGCCCGCCGCGGCAAGCGATCGCGGGGATCTGGAGCTGTTTTTTTCCTTCCGGAGCCCGTACTCGTATCTCGTGTTGCCGCGCGCATTCGCGATCGCGGACGCTTTCGGCATGTCGCTGCGATTGCGCCCGGTACTGCCGATGATTATGCGCGGCATGCAGGTTCCTCGCCCGAAACTCCTGTACATCGTGCGTGACGCCGCACGCGAAGCCGAGCGCCTGGGCATGCCCTTCGGGCGGTTCTGCGATCCTGCGGGTGCGGGCGTGGAACGCTGTATCGCCGCGTTCTGTCATGCCGACGCCGCAAACCGCGGTCGCGAGTTCGCACGCATTGCGACCGAGGCGATCTGGGCGCAGGGTATCGACCTGGAAAGCGATGACGGTATGCGCGACGTAGCCTCGCGCGCCGGCCTCGCCTGGTCAGACGTAGAAACGGCGATGCGCCATGATGCGTGGCGGGAAATCGCGAACCGCAATCGCGACTCGATGATGGCATCGGGCGCCTGGGGTGTGCCAACATTGCGGGTCGGCGATTTCGTCGTGTGGGGGCAGGATCGTGACTGGCTGCTGGTGCGTCACCTCGAGCGGCGGACCGCGATAACAAGATAAAGTGCGCAGATGACGACGGTGATTTTTTCCCACGGCCAGGAAAGCGGACCGTGGGGCACGAAAATCCGGGCGATGGCGGAGACGGTGAGGGCGCTCGGCTGCGTCGCCGACAGCATCGATTATCAGGGAATGGCCGATCCGGCGGATCGCGTGCGCACGCTCAAAGCGGCCTGCCGCGCAATCGACGATTGTCTGATCCTGGTCGGCTCGAGCATGGGTGGGCACGTCGCCACGGCTGCGGCCGATGCGGTCGGTGCCGCCGGCCTGTTCGTGCTTGCTCCAGCGTACTACATGCCGGGTTACGAAGCGCACACGCCGAAGGCGCCGCGCATCCCGATCGCCATCGTGCACGGATGGCGTGACGATGTCGTGCCCGTCGACAACAGCCTGCGCTATGCGCGCGAGTGCCGGGCGACACTGCACATCGTCGATGGTGACCATCGACTGACGGATAACATCGAGGACATCAATGCGTATCTTGAAACCTTCATCAAGAAGCTTCGTTGACGTGCCGGATTGTTCCCGGCGTTGCCGACGTGTATAGCCGGTTATTCGCGGTTTGCCTGCTGCTCGTAGGCTGTGACGACGGCCAGGGCAACACGTCGCGACATTCGAACGACGACCCGGATGCAATAAGCGGCGCGATTCACGAACAGCTCGACGAGGCTGCCGCCGTGGAGGACGCTTTGATCAACAAGAAAAGGCAGCTCGATGCCGCCATCGACGAGGCAACGGATCGCTGATGCCGACCGGTGCGTGCCGGGGATCGCGCTAGCACGTCATTTCAAGAAGTCAACGGCCTGAGACAGCAGGCTTTTTTGTAGACTGACGCCCGATGAACGTGGCAGGAACACTCTTTCGACCGCCGTATTGGCTTGCCGGCAAGCTGTTTTCGATCTGGGCACGACCGGAGGTCCGGCCGGATGCGCCCGCAGAGTACATTACCGGCAGCGACGCGGCAGTGTGCTATGTACTCGAGACCGGTGGGCTCGCGGACTTACTCACTCTCGAGCGAGCCTGCCGGGAGCGCGGAATGCCGTCGCCGACGGCGTCCCTCGCTTTTTGCGGAAGACGTTTTTCACGGCGGTACGTTGTGCTGAGGCCGTCGCGGGGGTTTGTCTTCCGGCGGCCGTCGACGACGGGCTCGGCGCTGCTGCGCGAGCTCGTAGAGGTAGCAAAGCAAGAACGCGAAGATCTCCTGCTGATTCCTGTCGCGATCTATTGGGGTCGCTCGCCCAGGAAAGAGCGATCGGTCCTCAAGATCCTGTTCGCCGAGAATTGGGGCGTGGTCGGACGGACGCGCAAGTTTTTCGCGACGATCTTTCTCGGTCGCGACACGCTGATGCGCTTCAGCCATGCTCTGCCGCTGAGTTCCATCGTTCAGGAAAACATCGGCAAGGACATTGCATTTCGCAAGGTGTCACGCATTTTGCGCGTGCACTTTCGCAAGCGCCGAACCGCCACGGTCGGGCCCGACCTCTCGCATCGCCGCACTGTGCTAAATCAGGTGCTGCATGCGCCTGCAGTGCGCCGCGCCATTCGTGCCGAGGCGGGAGACGATCCGGCCGCGATCGAGAAGGCGGAGCGCAAGGCCCGCGATTATGCGTACGAGATCGCGGCGAACATTTCGTACACGATCATCCGATTGGCCGAGCGCGTCCTGAGATGGCTCTGGCACCGGATCTATGACGGCATAGAGCTGAACCATGTAGAGCGTCTGCACGACGTTGCGCGGGACAAGGAGATCGTCTACGTGCCGTGTCATCGGAGCCACTTAGATTACCTGTTACTGGCGTACATCGTCTATGAACAGGGCTTGCAGCTGCCGCACGTTGCGGCGGGCATTAACCTGAACATCCCGATCGTGGGCGCAATTCTCCGGCGCGGCGGTGCTTTCTATCTGCGCCGCAGCTTCAAGGGAAATCGTCTCTACGCTGCCGTCTTCGATGCCTATCTCGAACAGATTCTTGCGCGCGGTCATTCGCTCGAATACTTCATCGAGGGCGGACGGAGCCGGACCGGGCGCCTGCTCGCGCCGAAGGGGGGCATGCTTGCGATGACGGTCAATGCCTATTTACGCAATCCGAAGCGCCCGCTGGTATTCGTCCCCGTTTACTTCGGGTACGAGCGCCTGATCGAGGGAGACTCGTTCATCAGCGAACTGGGCGGCGCAACCAAGCAAAAAGAGACGCTTTCCGGCCTGGTACGGTCGGTCACGGCGCTGCGCGAAAACTTCGGCAAGGCCTATGTCAATGTCGCCGAGCCGCTAGATCTCGACCCGCTTCTCGAACGGATCAGACCGGACTGGCGCGACGCGGTGCCGGACGACGGCGAGCGCCCCGGCTGGGTCGCGGACATCGTCAACGAGCTCGGGGAGCGCATCATGATCGGCATCAACTCGGCTGCCGCGGTCACGCCGATCAGTCTGCTCGCCTACGTGCTGCTCGCGACGCCGAAGCAGACGATGGGTGCCACGGAGCTGCATCAGCAGCTCCGTCTCAGCGTCGATCTCCTTAAGCGCTTCAGATACTCGGACTCTGTCACGGTTCCCGACATGACTCCCGATGAGATTATCGGCCATGGCGAGCACCTGGGTGCCGTAAGCCGAACGGCGCATCCAATGGGCGACTTTATACACATGAGCGAGCACACTGCAGTCTTGATGACCTATTTTCGCAACAATATTCTGCACCTGCTCGCCGTGCCGGCGGCCGTCGCCTGCTGCTTCATTCAGGGCCGGCAGCTCGAGCACGCAGAGATCCAGCGCCTGGTCGATCTGATTTACCCGTTCATGCAGAAAGAGCTGTGCCTGAAATGGCCAGTCGCGGATATCGACGACGTAACGACCGAGGCGATCGAGGCGCTCGTCGAAATGGAGCTTCTCAAACGTGGCAAAGACAAAAAACTGCTCGTCCGCCCGCCCGCGGGATCGGCGAAGGCCTTCCAGTTGCTGATGCTGGGTCAGTCCATGGTGCCGATGCTGCAGCGCTTCTATCTGGTCATCGCCATCTTGGTGAAAAACGGCTCGGGCAGGCTGTCGCGATCCAAGCTCGAGAAAATGTGCGAACTCAGCGCGGAACGCCTGTCCGTCATTTACGGGCTGCATTCCCCGGATTTCTTCAATCGCAGCCTGTTTCAGGATTTCATTCGCACGCTGCAGGACCAGAACGCGTTGCGGCGCAACGGGGACGGGCTGCTGGAATTCGACGACAATATCCTAAGCATCGGCAGCGATGCACGGCTCGTGCTTGGCGAAGAGATCCGGCACAGCATTCTGTCGCTCACGCCGTCGGAGGAACAGGTCGCCGCATGATTGTCGTGTCCTTCTATCGCTTCATCGACGTCGGACATCCGCAGAAACTCGCCGCTGCGCTGAGAGCGGAGTGCACGCGGCGCCGGCTTCTGGGCACGATACTGGTCGCGTCGGAGGGCATAAACGGCACTCTCGCCGGATCCGCGAGCGCGATCGATGCAGTGCTCGACTGGCTGACGTCGCGCCTCGGTCTCGACGCACCCCTGGAGGTGCGTCGCACCCGGTCGCGGGAGGCCCCGTTTCGACGCATGCGCGTCAGGATCAAGCGTGAAATCGTGGCGCTGGGACGGCCCGATCTCCGACCGCAGGACCAAGGCGGCGAGCACGTGTCGCCGGAGCAATGGAACGCCCTGCTGGACGCTCCCGATGTGCTCGTCATCGATACGCGCAATCATTACGAGGTGGAGGTTGGCCGTTTTCCGGGCGCCGTCGATCCGGAAACGGACAGCTTCCGCCAGTTCCCGGAATTTGTGGGGCGACTGACCGACGTGTCGAAAGACCGGCCCGTTGCGATGTACTGCACGGGCGGCATTCGCTGCGAAAAAGCGAGCGCACTGCTCAAGGATCTCGGCTTCGAGCGGGTTTACCAACTCCAGGGCGGCATTCTGAACTACCTTGCGAGCGTCCCCGATGCCGAGAATCGCTGGTCGGGCGAATGCTTCGTGTTCGATCAGCGCGTCGCCGTCGACCGCGATCTGGCCGAGGGCCAGTACGTGCAGTGCCATGCCTGTCGGCGGCCCCTCGGCGTGGCGGATCTCGTGTCTCCGGCGTACCGCGAGGGCGTCTCCTGCCCGCACTGCATAGACCGGATCGACGCGGATCGGCGCGCCCGTCTCGAAGAACGCCGTCGCCAGGAGCAGCTGTCCCGCGAGCGGGGCGAGCGCCATATCGGCGCCGTTCTAGAACCAAAAGCGGACTCCCAGAATGGCCGTCGCTGAGCTGTCCCGCAAGCCACGCGTCTGGAACTCCCGCGCGCCCGCGCCATGGACGCGCGCCCAGGAAACGCCGAGGTACGGCGCGAACTTGCGATGCCACTCGTAGCGCAGCCTGAGTCCGAGCGCCAGCTCGCTCATGCCGGCGTCGCTGCCGAGTTGGGTGGACCGATTCAACGCGGCGTCGACCTGAAGCCTTGGCTGCAGAATGAAGCGTTGCGTCAGGATGAAATCCCGCTCCAGTTCAGCGCGAAGACGCACGTCACCGTCGTCGGCGATGAACGTCGCGACGTCGAGTTCGACAAGATAAGGTGCGAGTCCCTTAAGCCCGATGACGATTGCGGCAGTGTTCATCGGACCGTCGTCGGCGATGCGCAGCCCGAGCTGCCAGTCGAAGTATGCCGTCACGGCCCGGCTGTAGAGCAGCTGCAGCTCGGCCTCGTCATCGTGGCCGGCATTCACGTCACCCTCCGTTTTCCACCAGAACTTATGATAGTCACCGCCGTAGTAGCCCTGGACGTCCCAGACGCCGGCTTCGTCGTCGGCGACATACTCGAGGCGGTCGGCCTGTGTCCAGGCGTGGCTGATTGCGTCGTCCATGTCGGCGAGCACGGCGCACGGTGCCAGTATTAGCGCGGTCAGTGCGATACTGCGCCTGATCACGTCATCGCCCCGTCAGCCACCCGCACCGTCTGCATCATCCCGGCCTGCATGTGATACAGCAAATGGCAATGAAATGCCCAGTCACCCGGTTCGTCGGCGGTAATATGAACCGTCAGGCGTTCCGCGGGCTTGACCACGACGGTGTGCTTGCGAGGGTTGTGCTCGCCGTTGCCGTTGACGAGCTCCACGAACATCCCGTGCAGATGTATCGGATGCGACATCATCGTGTCGTTGACGAGAATCAGCCGCAGGCGTTCCCCGTAGCGAAATCGTAGCGGAGCCGTAACTTCGGAAAACTTGAGCCCGTCGAACGACCACATGTAGCGATGCATGTTGCCGGTGAGGTGCAGCTCGAGGCCGCGCTCCGGACGGCGCGTGTCCGCATTACGCTCGAGGCTCCGAAGGTCGGCGTAGCACAGGACTTTGTGATCCACATCGTCGAGGCCGAGTCCGGGATGGTCGAGGCGGCTCTGCGCCATCTCGGTTAGATTCGCGACGCCTGGGCCTTTAGCATGGTCATGGCGAACCGGAGCCATCGCGTGACCACGATGTCCGGACATCGAGCCGTGGTCCATGCCCATGTCCGCCATCGTCAGGAGCGGCGCTTCACGGAGCGACGGTACTTCGGCGCTGGTACCGGCCTCCGGAGTGATGGTGCCGCGAACGTAACCGCTGCGATCCATCGCTTCGGCCATGATCGTGTGCGGACTCCTAGGTGCGTCGACGAGGACGTCGTAAGTTTCGGCGACGCCGATCTGAAACTCGTGCACGCGAACCGGCCGCACGTTCTGGCCATCCGCCTGCACGACCTGCATATCCATATCCGGAATGCGCACGTTGAAAAACGTCGTCGCCGAACCGTTGATGAAGCGCAGTCTCACGCGTTCGCCTGGCACGCAGATAGCCGTCCAATTGGCGGCCGCGTCGCGGCCATTCATGAGGTACGTATAGGTTTTGGCGGTCACGTCTGCGATGTCGGTCGGCGACATTCGCATCCGGGCCCAGGCCGCACGGGCGTTGAGCGGCAGCTGCCGCTGAGCGGCGTTGCGTCCCCGCATCAGCCCGGCAAGCGTCTGTTGTCGAGGCTGGTAATACATATCCATTTTCTTCAGATTCGCGAGCACCCGGTAGGGATCCTCGAAGGTCCAGTCCGACAGCAGGACGACGAACTCCCGGTCAAAGCGGATCGGATCATCATTGGCAGGATCGATGATGATCGGCCCGTAAACGCCCAGCTGCTCCTGCAGGCCCGAGTGACTGTGATACCAGTAGGTTCCGCTTTGTCGTGCGTCGAACGTGTACCGAAACGTCGTACCTGCTCGAATGCCCGCGAAGCTCACGCCGGGTACGCCGTCCATATCGAACGGCAACAGCAGACCGTGCCAGTGGAGCGACGTGTCCTCGGAGAGATGGTTCGTGACATCGAGCGACACGCGATCACCCTCCCGAAAGCGCAACAACGGCCCCGGCACCGATCCGTTGATGCCGATCGCATCAGCCCGCATGGCGCCCAGCGCGATCGGCGCTGGCCCAATATGCAGCTTGAAGTGAGTACGACCTGCTTTGACCGGTAGCCCGGCATCGCTGCCAGCTGCCCATGCCGGCACGGGCAATACGGGCGCAATGCCGCTCAGCGCTGCGAACTGGCCGGCGCGGCAGAGAAAACGCCGGCGCGACACTTTCGAATTCGATTGCATGATGACGTCCACCTCCATCGTGAAAAACTTCCGCGAATCTTCGCGGAACCGAGGGCTTGCAGACGTCGGTTATTCCCGCAAACAGTCTCCGCGCTGGCACGGCGACTCCGCACGCAAATCGGCCGCGGGAGCCGGCGGTGCGGGTCCGGAGGGCTTTTCCAAGACCGTCAGGGTCTCAGAGGTATGCAGGCAGCCTGCCTCGACGGAGTCGCCGATGTCGCTGAACCTGATGTCCGGTACCGGTGCCTGGTCATCGGGTATCGAGGCGGGATTGCAGGTGTCGGCAGTCGACACACCGTGGCAAACTTCTGGCGAACCAAGGTGATGCGAATGTTGCGCGTCGCCGGGCGCATGCGCGTCCATGGGCGTTGCCTGAGCCGCGCCGAGGCACGGGCAAACGACGCCAGCGACCACATAGGCCGCGAGTAAGGACGCGAGTTTGAGCCTATGCATCGAGATCGGGAATAAGCTCGCTCTCCAGCGAGGCGATCATGTCTTTCAGCAGAAGTTTGCGTTTTTTCAGTCGGCGGATGCGAAGCTGGTCCACCATAGGATCGTGCTGCAGCTTATCGATCAGATAATCGAGATCGCGGTGACTCACGCGGAGTTCCCGCAGGCGCTCGAGCTGCTTGAAAGATTCGGTATCGACTTTATCGGTCATTCAGCGTTGGAATCGTCGTTGCGGCCGGGCCGCCACCCACTATAGTAGCGCGCCGACACTAGGATGCTACTCGCCGGTCGCGAGGAGCGCCAGCCAGTCTCGATCGGTGGCGCCGACGACGACGAACCAGGGGTTCAGAATATCCGTTTTATTGTTGTATAACAGAGGATTACCGTTCAACTCGAGGACCTTGCCGCCGGCCTGTTCGACGACCGCCTGCGCCGCCGCCGTGTCCCATTCGGAGGTGGGACCGAGCCTCGGATACACGTCCGCCTTGCCCTCGGCAACGACGCAAAATTTGAGCGAACTGCCCATCGGCACCATCTCGCAATCGCCGAGGCTCGCGAGAAATCGATCCAGGCTCTTCCCGCGATGCGAGCGACTGCCGACGACGCGCACCGGCTCGTGGCTCTCTCGAGCAACGCGGATTGCCTGCGGTGGTTCATCACCGTCCCAGAGCTCGGCGCCAAAGCCCTCGCAGCCGACGTAGGTCTTGTTCTGCACAGGCACGTGCACGACGCCCAGAACGGGACGCCCGTGTTCAATCAGGGCCACATTGACTGTGAATTCGCCATTTCGATTGACGAATTCCTTCGTGCCGTCCAGCGGATCGACTAGCCAATGGCGGGGCCACGCGCTGCGATCCTCGAACGGCGGCAGTCCGGATTCCTCGGAGATGATTGGCAGCTTCGGTTCGAGCGCACGCAGTCCGTCCAGGATGCGCCGGTGTGCCGCAAGGTCGGCCTTCGTCAGCGGGGAATCGTCCGTCTTGCTTTGAACGTCGAAATCGGTCGCGTAGACTTCGAGAATTGCCTGACCGGCGCTGCGCGTCAGGATTACAACCGGCTTAATGAGTTCCGCGTAATTCATATTAGAAAGAGCCCAGGGCCACGGGCGCGCAGTATAAATTAATGAACTTCGGTGCCAAAACGATGCTCGCTGACTGCGCCACGCTGATGCTGGATATGGATGGCACCGTGCTCGATCTTGCCTACGACAACTACGTCTGGAAGGA
>JBFJOC010000002.1:0-95269 GCA_041617855.1 Woeseiaceae bacterium
ATCGCATTCGCATCAACGCGCAGCTCATCGATGTAGACACAGACGCTCACTTATGGGCGGATACGTTCGATCGAGAAATGACGGTTGAAAACCTGTTTGACATCCAGTCGGAGATTACACGGCAGATTACTGCAGCGGTGAGAGGTCAGCTTACTCCTGAAGAGGATTTTTCCCTCGCCGCGGCACCGACGCAGAACATCGCAGCCTATGAGGCCTTCCTTCGAGCGCGCGAAATGCTGAATCGCGACTACAGCATGGACGTATACATTTCCGCGGAAGCGATGGTTGCGCAGGCATTGACGCTGGACCCCGACTTTGCGTTGGCATATTTGCTGTTAGCGGAAATTCACGGGCAAGCAGCCTGGATCGGATACGACGACTCATTGCAGCGTCGAAAGGCGGCGCTTGCGGCGCTCAACAGAGCGGAATCACTGCTTGGGCCGGACTCGCCGGAGGTGTTGGCAGCTCGAGGCGAGTACCTGTATCGCTTTGCGCAGGATTACCCGGCCGCGTTGAATGCGCAGCTTAAAGCACACGTCGGGATGCCTGGGAACGCCACTCTGCTGGAACAGATCGGCTTGACACAGCGCCGGCTCGGGTTATGGGAAGACGCCCTTGATAGTTTCGCACAGGGTGCAGAGCTGGATCCTGTGAACGCTTCGATAGCGGTATTGACCACGGACACGCTACTGGAGATGCAGGAGTGGTCGCGATTGCAGCAGGTGCTTTTGCCGGCGCGCAAAAAATTTCCTGATGACGTCGATCTGGCGTCAACGGAAGTGCTGTTTATCGTACGCGCGACCGGTGACGTCAAAACGGCGCGCATGCGATATGACGGAATCCGTCCGAATTCAGGGGAAAGCTATATTCGCATTACCACGGCATTGCCATGGCTCGAGGGGGACGTGAATTCGGTAATCAATGCCTGGAATCGCCCCGAGGTCATCAAATTCACCGCGAATGCGGGATGGGCAGGTGTTCGCGACCTCAATCTGGCAATGGCGCATTTGCACCTCGAAGAACCGGATCAAGCCGATCAGTTACTCGATCAGGTTGTCCGCAGCCTGATCGACCTCGACCGCGATCGCCGCAGCAGCACCGTTGCGGTGGAACTCGGTACGCTAGCGCTGGCCCTCGCGCTTCAAGGCCGGAAAGCTCAGGCCGTGCAAATCGCCGAGGAAGCGACGCGGACCATTTCACCTGACGACGACAGCATAGAGGGCATCGTGCCACTCAAGCGGTTGTGTCAGGTGCTTGCGATCAATGATGAACGAGATCGCGCAATCGACCTGCTGGATCAGCTCATCGACGTACCCGGGGGCTTCGTTCGCTGGGAGTTGTATCTGGATCCGCGCTGGGATTTTTTTCGTGACGACAGTCGATTCAACGACATCATTCGGCCACACGATTTCAATAAGCTTGCGCGTGCGAAAGAAACGGACCCAACTTGACTCATTGTTAGAGCTTCCAAACGCCGGAGCGTAGCTGACATCGCGAGGGTCTACCCGGCCTTTGCACCGTTAACGGAACGGTCTTTGAAAAACACTAATAAGGCGACCGCGAATTGCGTCACTAAATCCATACTGAACCTCAATGCATGTCCGCAATGACGTCGAGGCAACTCTGTCGTGGAGAAACAGCTAAGAATAAACCGTGAAAACTGGACGCGCTGGCTGCAAGTAAAACCATCGATTATTCCAGACGCCGGCCGTGGCCTGTTTGCGAGTAAGAATATCCCTGCCAGGACGATCATCGGCAGATATGATGGGCGCATCCTGACCACGCTGCGGGACGTTTATGCTCTGAGAGACGACCAGTATGTCTTTGCTGTGACGTCGCGTGACCGGCGACCTTTATGGATCGACGGCAACGTTCGCTCGAATTACCTGCGGTTCGTGAACGGGGCCCGATCACGATCGCAACAGCAGCACGTTAATACCGAAGCCTACCAATACGCCAGCGTGCTCCGGTTTCGAAGCACGCGATTGATCACCGCCGGCGAAGAGCTGATCCTGGACTACGGCCCGGATTACTGGGACACGTATTCCAACGCAGACGGCATCAAGCATCGCAACAAGCGACTGCTTGAACAATTCGAAAAGGCGCTTTCGGACTGCACCGACTTCAGAATTTGCGCGGCCCTCAAGGGGATGATCTGGCTTGTCCGGCAAATGAGGTCGACGGCCGCATACTATTCTTTTTTTGTGGAATACCTGTGGATGTTTTACGAATTCAGGTTGAGTAAATCGCATCCATTGATCGTCGATCTCTCGACAAAACTTCTGATGCTCGAAATCGATGGTGCGCAGTTTCGTCTTAAAAAAATGTTCAAGCCTACCATCGAGGATAAGTGGCGCTTTATCAGCCTCATCCCGATTTTGTTCGAGGTTCAGTCGGCACCGCCGGAGTATGCGAAATTCTACCGTGAGTTCTTCCCGCGATCGTTGAGATACTGCGATGCATCGTTCAACGATCACAAGAGCATCGATGATTTCGACGGCATGGTGGATGTCTTGATGGACTATTGCTTCCTCGAGATGGCGCATCGTGGCAACGGACAATTACGTCTGTTCAAGCTGCCTCGGCCCAGATTTGCCGAGTATTGGCGCGCAGTTAAACAGTTTGAACTTCGGCATCTGGAGGAATCTGTCACAAACGACGACGAGCAATTCGATCTCGACTACCAGGTCACGCATCTCGTCATGTGTCGATACGGATATGGTTCCAGAGCCCTCGCTCCGGCGTCGGGCTTCGACAGGCAAATTGCTGAATATCTGGCGCGTCATGAAGACCGAATCCTGCAAGAATCTGATGATTTGGATCTGATCGCCGAGTGGTCGTATTGCTACTTGGAGATGAACATACGTGAGAATTGGGTCCGCAAAGCGATAGATCGAATTCTCGAGACTCAAAATGCGGATGGATCCTGGGGAACGCGATACGAATTGCGCCAGAACATGTACGATCGATGTCACCAGACTTGGAATGCCGTGACGGCCCTTTGCTTTGCGTTGTCGAAGTAGCAAAGCGCAAAAAGGGATCGAACGGAGATTTCGTCCAGCAGAAGCAAAGCGAATGTGGGCGTGATTTTTTCGTATACAGATGAAATCTCGGTTCGAACCCTATTATTTGACCTTCTCCTTTGGAGGGAAAATCCGTTTGAGCCGGTTATTGGAGCGTCGATTCCGAGTTACGTGACGACGGCGACCGCTATGTCATTCGACTACCGGGCGGAGTTCGATATTCCGCGAGACATTTGTTACCTGAATGCCGCCTACATGACGCCGCAGCCGCGCGTCGTTGTGGATGCGGCGATACGCGGTGCCGTACGCCGGTCGAGGCCGTGGCAGATCACGCCGCCGGACTTCTTCGCAGACGTCGAAAATCTCCGCGCGGCTTTCGCGCGCCAGGTGGGCTGCTTACCCGATAACATCGCCATCGTGCCCTCGGCCGGTTACGGTGTGGCCTGCGCGGGTAACAATGTGCCGCTGAAAAAAGGCGACGTTATTCTGACGATGCAGGATCAGTTTCCATCCAATACCTATGCCTGGCAGCGCAGGGCAGAAAGCGCCGGCGCCGAGATTCACACCGTCGGCGCAAGAGCGGGACAAACCTGGGCCAATGCTCTGCTCCAGGCCGTTGAGCGTCATGGGCGCGACATTGCGATCGCAACGCTGGAAGGGCATCACTGGGCCTCCGCCACGACGGTGGATCTCGATGCCGTCATGCCGGCGCTGCGCGACGTCGGCGCCCGCGTCGTTCTCGATCTGACACAAACGATCGGCGCGTGCCCGGTCGACATCAGCCGGCTGGCGCCCGATTTCATGGTCGCAGCCGGCTACAAGTGGCAGTTCTGCCCCTACGGCGTTTCCTTTCTTTATGTCGACGACAGGTATTTCGATGGCGTTCCCATCGAGGAGACCTGGATCAATCGCGAGGGCGCCGAGGACTTCTCGAGCCTCGCCGACTTTACGGATCACTACCAGCCGGGCGCTCGCCGCTTCGACATCGGTGAGAAGTCCAGCTTCTCGAACATCCCCGGCGCGCTTGCTGCGCTCGAGATGCTCGAAAATTGGGGTATCCAAACGATCGCCAAGACACTTGCCGCGACGAATGAGCGCATCGCGGAGATCCTGTCCGCCCATGGCCTCGAGACCGTGCCGGCCAGTGCTCGCGCGCCGCATTTCCAGGGTGCCCGTATTCGCACGACCGACCCGAGGCAGCTGGCGGAGCGGCTTGTCGATCATAGTGTCTATGCGAGCGTCCGCGGCAACCACCTGCGGGTCGCACCGCATGTTTATACGGACGACGTGGACCTCGAGCGTCTGGACGCGGTGCTGGGCACCGCATTGCGTTGATCGGTAGCGCGCAGCCTAGCGAGGCCGCCTGCCGCGCAGGCCGAACAGCACGGCATCGTAGAGGTCCAGCGGGACACTGAGGCGGATCTTGCGGATCAGCGCAGCGCGTATCCGGCGTTTGGATGCCGCGTGCGCTCGCAGGTCGAGCTTTTTGAAAGCCTCTGCGCGATTTTGCGCGCGTGATATCAGGTCGACCGGATCCACGAGTTCGTCGAAGAAGCCGGCGCCCAGGGCCGACTCCACGTCGAAGTACTGCGAAAGGGACACGGCACGCTGGTAGGCGGCCGGCTCGAGCCTGTGGCGCAACATCGCCGCGGCAACGCGCGGCATCGTCAGGCCGATGGCGACTTCATTGGCGGCGATCTTGAAATCACCGCGGCTGCCGATGATGTAGTCAGCCGCCAGCATCAGGAAGACGCCCATCGCCAGCGCGTGGCCATTGCACGCGGCGATCACCGGATATGGATAGCCGAGCACGCGCGCAGGCAACGCGTAGCCGAAGCGCAGCATGCGCAGCGCATTTGCGCCGCCGCGTTTCATGACGTTGAGATCGAAGCCCGCCGAGAACACGGATTCCCGTCCAGTCAGGATCACGATCGCGCGGTCGGCCTCGGCGCGATCGAACGCCGTATAAATCTCGCGAAGCACCTGCGGCGACAGCGCATTGCGCTTGCTGTCGTCAATGCGCATCGTGGCAACCCGGTTTTGCAGTTCGTACTGGACAGTTCCGCTCGTCATCGTTGCTGGCCCTGGCAACCGCGAAACGGCATCAATTATCGGCTACAAAATGCCGATCGATATCGAAACACAGCCTGTTACGATTTCCGGGACGCGTAGTATCCGGCGACGATCGGATCGTTGCCGACGCGTTCCGCGTGTCGCGCGAGACCCGGTGCCAGTCTGTCGACCAGATCGGTGGGCACGTGATCCAGAGTGCCTGAGCGCAACGAACGAACCTGCACGTACACCTTGAGATCTGCGACGGTCAGCCGCTTGTCGGCGAAGTACTCACCGCCGCCGCGCTCAAGAATCTCGGCGAGGCCCTTGATGAAAACACTGAGCCAGCCATTAACGAGATTCTCACGTGCGGCCTTGAGCTCAGCGCCCTCGAGACCGAAGGTCCGCACGATCTGGTGCAACAGGTCCTCCACCGCCTCCATTGCCTCATCGCAGTACAGGGCCTGCAGGTCGTCCTCGGGATACAGGCCGGCCATCTTGCCGACGTAGCGCAACATAGCGTTCGATTGCGTGACTACGACGCCGGCTATCTCGAGCTCCGGCGTGCACGTGAAGCGCATCGTGTTGCGCGTCTTCCCAAACTCCTCGAAGGAAATACGGTGATCCTCGAAGTCGATGTCGGCGGCGTGAAATGCAATGCGGATAGGCTCTCCTCGGCCGCCGTCGAAATCGAAGTAGGTCAGCTTATATTTGGACATCTTCTTGTCTTCCTCTTCCGCGAGGTCGAACCGGGTTTCCATTGAACGAAAGACTCGGTTCGACCCCATTCAAAAAATTGTCAAAGCTCGACGATCAGCCCCTCGTCGGCCGCAATCTTGCCGTCGGCCACGTCGCTGAAGACCGCCTGTAAACCCGCCAAACCGTCGAGCGGCGTGACTTTCAGCCATTCCAGGCTGCGCGTCGACGTGGCCCGGATGAACGCCATCGATTTTTCGAGAAATCCGTTCGGCCCCCAGTCCTGCATGCGCTGCTCGATGTGGCTCGGCGCGAAAAACCAGGTGCTGCGCTCGAGGTGGGCGTCACCGCCGGCGGCGTCGCGATGCGTGACGCCGACCCGGATGCAGAATCGCATATTGTCGCCGAGGTGGTCGTTGAGCTCGTTAAGCGCGCGATCGTTGCCGGACATGTCGATGATCACGGTCGGAATCGAGGCGTCAACGTCGCGGAGGCTGTCGTAGGTCACCGAGGCGGCATACAGTCCCAAGCTGTCGACGAAGCCTCGATTTCGTTCCGAAGTCACTGCGACTGCCGGCGGTGCCTCCGAATTCATGTCCAAACCGTAGGAGACGCCGATGCTCGTCTTGCTGGATGCGCTCACGATGATGACCTGCTTCGCGCCGTACCAGTCGTTCATCTCGAGCGCGTCGCACAGGCAGAATGCGGTGACGTGCAGCGGAAAGAACAGCATGCGCAGCGCGTCCGTGGTCCGGTCGTAGTCGGGCTCGGCGGCGACGCGGCGGTAGTGGTTGTAGCCGGCCGGCAACTCCGCGCGATGCGGGGTGCCGTCGATAAAGCCATCGGCCGAGATGCGCGTCGGCGCGAGCTTCAGGTGGGTGGCCGGCGGAAAATAACCAAACAAGCGATCGCCGACCGTGATGTCCGCGACGTTCGAGCGCACGACGTCCGCGAAGCCCCACACCGGAATCAGGCCCCAGCCGTCGGCGTCATCGCCGGCGGGCGGGAAGAAACGCCAGTAGCCGAGCTGGTCGCCGACGACGCCGTAGGTGATGTTATTGGCAGTAAATGCAAAGCGATCGACCTTGGCCAGGATCTCGTTCGGCTCGAGCGGCGTGTCGTCGCCGGTGTCAGGCGCATCGACGAGCCGGGTGGTGGTTAGCTCGTCCCTGCGCACCTGTAATTCCGTCATGCGGCATCTCCCTGTGATGTCGCTTCGTCGAGTTCGGCGATGAACTGCTGCAATTTCGTCGCGGCCGGCAGCGCGGCGTCGCGCAGGCGCTTGAGGACGGCGAGCTTGTCGGTCTCGTCGTCTCTGACGTCGGCAACCAGTTTACTGAAGCCATCGAGCCGGTTCGCATACAGCCAGGCGCGCAGTCCCGGATCCTTCGACCAGGTTTGCTGGTTGATCATCGACGCGGCGGTGAAGCGCAGATAGTCCGTGGCGTCGTTCGGCAGCGGCACCACGCGGCAGAGCCGGTTTTTCGTTGCCTCATCGTCGTAGGTCGCTTCGACGTGTGCGATGAACGCCGCGCTGAACACCGGCTGATACGGACGAACGGTCTGCGGCGTGATCGAATCGCCCTCAAACACGGGCTTCATTGCCAGATTCCCGACCGCGCTTGCGGAGCAGTCGACATGCACGTGGGCGGGGCTTGTCGGCAGAGTGCCTCTCTCCAGGACGATGCGGCCGAACTCCAGCGCCTTGACGTGCCCCATGCGGACGATGTTTTTGATGCGCCTGAGTGCCTCGAGCTCCATTTCACTGATCGTGGCGCCGTGGAACATGCTGGGTCGAACGTTTGTATCGATACGCAGGAAATAGCCGGCCGCTTCGAGCCGGTCGAACATCTCCTCGATGGAGTCGGCACCGGCAATTGCCTCCACCTGCGCTGCCTGCGCGCCGATCGAATCGAAGAAAAACTCCTCGGTCGGCTGCGTGTTCCTGCGGTTCAGCAGCCACGCGTCGCGAGAGACGATCCACTGGATCGCGTCGGGCGATACGCCGTTTTCGAGCAGCCAGAGGCAGGTATCGATGCCTGTCTTGCCACCGCCGATCACGACGAAGCCGGCCGGAGCGGAGTCGAGCTGCGGCAGGTGATTCGGCGGAATGAAGCGCACGTCTCGCGCCACGCTGAAGTTCGGCGTATGCGTCAGCGGCACCGTCGTGTTCAGGTAGGTCGCGTCGACGGTCTTGTCACGAACCGTCACGCGATAGCGCTCCCCGGTGAGGCGCGACGCGAACTCACCGTCCCCCTCGTAGTTGCACATCGGGTAGTAGCGAACCCTGCCGCTCGGCAGGAACGTGTGCAGCATGACCTCGTCGAAGTAAGCGCTGACCTCGGCGCCCGAGGCGAGCTCCATAAGGCCCTTGTTGAGGCCAACCTCGTCCCTGCGCCCCTTGCAGAGCTCGCGGGAGTTCACGCCATAGAACGCCGAGGGCTGGTGCAGTGTCACGAAAGAGTAGGCCTGATTCCAGTGCCCTCCCGGCTTGTGGTTGCGGTCGATGAGCACGATGTCGGCATCGGTTTCGTCGAGCAGCGTATCGACAAACGCCATGCCGACAGCGCCGCTGCCAACGACGAGGTAATCCGTTTCGAGGGTGTTTTCCGCCATGAGGCTTCGTTTTGGTTTTATTGTTCGCCGTTATATTAACGTGAAGCGGAGTCGTTGACGCAGTTTGTCGACCACCCAGGCCCTTCGGGCCAATCCCCGCCCTTCACGTACCCGAGCCCATCGTCAGAGCCGGTCTTTCAACTTGTGATACAGCATGCCCAGCGCGATTAGCTGGTTGCCAATCCACGGCGCGCCGGGAATCCGGATCGGTCTCAGGTCCGCGAACAGGTCAAATCGCTCCATCGAACCCGCGATCGCATCGGCCACGACCTCGCCCATGACGTGGCTGGCGCACAGCCCGTGGCCGGAGTAACCCTGGCAGTAGTAAACATTCGTATTAATGCGGCCCACCGCGGGTACGCGATTGAGCACGATGCCGACCTTGCAGCCCCACTCGTAATCGATCCGGACGTCCTCGAGCTGTGGATAAACATTGAGCATTCGCGGCCGGATGTAGGACGCGATACTGGCGGGGTCACGTCCCGAGTAGTTACAGGCCCCGCCGTACAGCAACCGCTTGTCCGCTGACAGCCGGAAATAATCCACGACTGCATTCACGTCACAGACGGCAACGTCGAGCCGATTTATTTGCTCGGCAAGTTCGTCGGGCAATGGCTCCGTGGCGATGATGTAGCTGCCGGCGGGGAAAATCAGGTTGGACAGGTACTTCGGCTCGAGGCGGCTGTAGGCATTGCCTGCCAGGATGACGGCCGCGGCATCCACGTGCCCCGTCGCCGTTTCGACCCTGGGGCGTCTCCCGTGCCCGATCCCGGTTACCGGCGACTGCTCGAAGATGCGCACGCCCAGACCTGCGGCGGCGCGCGCCTCGCCGATGCACAATTTCAGCGGGTGAACGTGGCCGTCGCGGAAGCAGGCGAACCCGCCGTGGAACGCGTCGGTGCCCAGCATGTCGCGGGTCTTGTCGCGGTCCCAGAGCTCATATCGGTAAGGAAAGCCATGCGCCTCGCGCTCGGCGGCGCTGTGCTCGAGACCTTCGACCTGGCGCGGCTTGACGGCAACCTCGACGTAACCGCTCTTGAGATCGCAGGCGATGCCGTATCTCTCGACGCGACCGTGGATGATGTCGTGTCCCCGCCAGCGCAGATCCCAGACGGTCTCGGCGACGTTGTCGCCATGCTGCCCACGGATCTTTGTGAGTCCGTACATGCCGTTGATGATTTGCCCGCCGTTGCGCCCGGATGCGCCCCAGCCGACGCGGTTCGCCTCGACAAGGGCAACGGAGTAGCCGCGCTCGGCGAGCGTCAGCGCCGCGGACACGCCTGTGAAGCCGGCACCGATCACGCAGACGTCGGCCGCGACCGCGCCTCGCAGCTTTGGGTAGTCCGTGACTTCGTTGACCGTCGCCGCGTAGTAGGAGCCGGTATGTTCCTGTTTTTGATGCGCCGTTTTCATCGTGAAAAATCGAAAATCGGGATCGAACCAAGGTTTCCCCCTCGTGAAGCCTGGGTTCGACCCCGATTATGCAGCCGCTTCACATCAGAGCCGATCCTTGATCTGGTAATACAGGACGCCGAGCGCCGCCATCGGCGTTCGTAACGCGTGCGCCCCGGGCACGACGATCGGTTCGACCTCGGCAAACAAATCGAAGCGCTCCAGCGTGCCGGCAACCGCATCCGCGAGTATCTGTCCGGCCAGGTGCGTGACGTTGACGCCGTGTCCGGAATATCCCTGGCAATAAAACACGTTGGGGGCGACCCTGCCCATCTGCGGCACCCGGTTGAGAGGTACGCCGATCGTCCCGCCCCAGGCGAAATCGATGCGAACGTCGGCGAGCCGGGGATACAGCTTCGCCATCTTCTTCCTGTGTCGCCGTTCGATAACCGCGGGATCGTCGCCGAAGTAGTTGAGTCGCGCTCCGAACAGAAGCCGCTTGTCAGCGCTTAGCCTGAAGTACTGCAGCACGAAATTCGGGTCACAGACCGCCAGGTCGCGCGGATTTATTTCTTCCACTACGATATCGGGCAGCGGCTCGGTAGCGACGATGAAGCTGTTCACGGGGAACATGATGCCGCGCAGACGGCGCTCGACATCGTGGTACGCGTTGCCGGCGATGATTACGGTGTCAGCGCTTACCGCCCCGGCTTCGCTGAGAACTCTGGGCCGGTCGCCATGTTCGACTTTTATCACCGGCGAGCGCTCGTAGATCGTGGCGCCCCGCGAAACGGCGGCTCGCGCTTCGCCGATGCACAGGTTCAGGGGATGCAGGTGGCCATTCGCCATGTTGAGCAGGGCGCCGATGTAGGCGTCCGTGCCGATCGCGTCACGTGTCTCCGCTTTAGACAGCAGCCGGAACTCGTGCGGGAAGTTCGCCTTCTCGAGCCGCTCGTATTCTGCCTCGAAGTCACGCAGGTGTCGCTCCTTGATGGCTACGTCGAGATAGCCGAACTTCAGGTCGCATTGGATCCCGTACGCAGCAACGCGCTCGCGAATGATCTCGTGGCCGAGCCAGCGGAGTTCGCCGAACAGCTCATCGACGTTCCTGCCGTGATGGCGCGCTATGGCCTTCTCGCCTGCGATGCCGCCAATCAGCTGGCCGCCGTTGCGCCCGGATGCGCCCCAGCCGACCCTATGCGCTTCGACGACGTGAACATTGTAGCCGCGCTCAGCCAGGTACAGCGCGGTAGAAATTCCCGTGAAGCCTGCGCCGATGATGCACACGTCCGCCGACCGTTCGCCGCGGAGCGGCGCGAAGTCGGTTACGTCGTTTACGGTGGCCGCATAGTAGGAGCCAGTGTGGGGGCGTGGCTTCAGCATTGCTCGGTCCTGCGTACGGGTCTCAAGGTGTTGCACTGCATCCCGCAATGCCTATTGTGCAGCCGCCGGGTATTATGAGACAGACTTTAAAGCGTTTTTCTCGTCGGCGAGTGACGGAACCGCGCTGGCGTTGGCCGTTACCGAATACACAACGCTAACGCGGCCTCCAAGGTTCAAGGTATACAACGGGCGGAACGATGTTTCACATGCTCACCTGCTTCAATCTCCAGCCCGGAATATCGATAAAGCAATTTCAAACGGCACTCGACGAGCTCAGCGAGCGGATGGTCGGGCTCGGTCTGCTGCACTCGACGGGTCCCATCGGCCGCCGGCAGCGTCATCCCGTCATGGACACGGACGATGAGAGGAACCACGAATTTTTCTTCATGATGTCGTTTGCGGATCGCCAGCAGTGCGATCGCGCCGTCGAGCACATGTCGCCGCGCGACGGGCCCGACGACGCGCTGCACCGCGCGACATACGGAAAAGTGCGGGATCCGATTTTCATCTGCTGGGAAGATATCGAGTGATCTTGCTCGCTTGGTCGACGCCGATGCTCGGATCAGGGCCACCGCGCTCGGTCACTGCAGCGTCAGGACGAACAGACCGTTCGTGACGTCGTTGACGATCAGCGTGCCGGACGGCAGGAAAGGATAGACGCTCCACGCCCCGTCGAACTGTCTGGCGTCGCCGGCAGGAAAAGTGTCGAAGAACGCCACCTCGGACATGTCGCCCATGCGGAGATCGCCGAACTCGAGCACGCGCAGCCCCGTCGTGTAGTTGGCTTGATAGACGCGATTGCCCAACACATACAGGTTATGGTCGATCGAGGTTGTGGCGGCTTCGTATGTAAACACGTGCACGGGCGCATCGAGGTCGGAGACATCCAGGACATGGGTCCGCGTCGGCGTATTGAATGTGCTCTCGTCGGACTCGTCGCCGACGAGCAGGAACTCGTGATCCTCGGTCAGCCAGGCCTGGTGCACGAAACCTAAATCGGGATACGTCGCGGTCGCCAGGCTTACCGTCGCGCTCTTGATCGAGACGTCGACGATCTCGATGCGGTCCTCGGCAGAATTGAGGCAGATTTCGGCACCGGCATGGTCGGGATCGGGGCCGGCGTAGAGCACGCACTGGGTGTCGTGCGTGTCGAAATCGGCATGGCAGCCGGCGAACATCGCATTGTTCGGCGTCGTGACGTCGACGATGTGCAGACCGCCATTACAGGTGTTCGTGCCGACGGCATATGTAAAACCGGTATCCTCGTTGATCGCGAGGTTGTGCGTATTGCCGAAATCGCCATACGTGGCGTCTGGCATGAACGTCTGCGGCGCGACGACGTTGCGAAGGCGCGTCAGGTCGAACACCTGCATGCCGTGCGCGCCGGCGCCGTCCGCGACCACGTAGGCGTGGTCCCGATACACTTTGATGTCGCGCCACGGGGCTTCAATCGTTGCCGTCGGCAGGCGGCCGAGGAACACGGGATTTTGGGGATCGGTCACATCGACGAACGCGGTCCCGTCGGTCTGGCCGACGAGCGCATACTCACGGCCGTCCATGGGATCTGCCCAGCCCCAGATGTCGTTGCCCTCGGTGCCGTCCATCTCCGCGTGCGGGATACGCGTCTCGAGCGCCACGTTCAGGCACGAGAAATCGCCTGCCTCACCGTTCGTACATGCGGCCGGGCCCGTCGACAGCCCGGTCGGTGGTGGTGGCGGAGCCGGCGGAGGGGGTGGCGGGGGTTCCTGCGCCTTGCTGCCTCCACCCCCGCCGCAGGCGGCGAGTATTAAGCCGGCCGCGATTACGACCGCAGCCGACGATATCCTGGATTGCATGGCTAGTGCGATTCCCGCGTGGCCTGTGTCAAAAACCGGCCTGAAGAGTGGGGAAATTCTATCGTGTCCGCGAAGAAGTGACAGCAGGGAAACTTGCGAGGCAAAGGGCGCCAACCGAGTTTCGCTGCCCTTGAGAACCGGAAAACGCGGTTTGACCCCGAAGTCCTGCGTTCAGAAATGCAGCTCGACCAGGTCGCCGTCGGAAACGAGATGGTCCGGCCCGACCTGCTGGCCGTCGAATACGTTCGCGCCCCAGATGCGCGCAAACCTGAGATCCCGGGCGATATCCTTGTGCACCAGGCTGGCGACGTCGAGTACCGTGCCGCCTCGAGGCACCGTGAACGGCTTGTCCTCCTCGGCCGGTTTACCCGGCGTCTTCGTGTATACACGCACGATTTCGAGGGCGCGAAAAAGAAACGGCCCGAGAGCGTCCAGGCCACCTCCGGTTTCGGCCGACATCGTGAGCGCCGGAAAGCGCAGGCCGAGCAGCTCTTCCAGGATTTCGACTTCCTCAGGGTCGGGATCGAGATCGCTCTTATTGGCAATCAGCACGGTGGGCAGCTCCAGGCGAAACGGATCGTCCGTTTCGTCCGGCGCTTTCGCCTGTGCTTCCCCGAGGCCCGGCCACGTCGCCGTGAGGAATACCTTTTTCTCCCGCAAGCGCTCGAGAATCGTCGGCACCTGTTCCAGGCACTCGGGGTCGCTGACGTCGATCACGAGCAGCGCGCCGTCGGCCGGTTGCAGGGCATTGACCAGCCACGGTTCCATGAAGTCCGCGGACACCGGCGGAAGATCGACGAGCTGAAAGTGAATGTCTTCGTAAGGCAGCATTCCGGGCACGGGCAGATGCGTCGTGTACGGGTACGGCCCGACGTCGCTTCGAGATCCGGTGAGCCGCACGTGCAGGCTGGATTTGCCTGCATTCGGTGGACCGATGAGGCAAAGCTGAGCCGCGCCTTCAGGACGCACGACATGGGACGGGCCGGTACGCCGACCGCCCTTTTTCGGCCCCGCCAGCTCTTCGGTAAGCTGCTTGATGCGGGTCTTGATATCGGCCTGCAGGTGCTCCGTGCCCTTGTGCTTCGGAATCGTCTGCAGCATCTCCCTAAGACAGGCCAACCGTTCCTTCGGCTCGCGCGCCTTGCGATACGCTTCCTCGGCCTTTTTGTATTCGGGTGTGACGTTCGTTGGCATGAAAACAGATGTTGACCGGCAGGACTACGGCGCGGTCAGCCACTCCTCGGGCGACCGCGTTTCCGGTCGAAAATAGCAAATAATCCGGCCGTCGGGGTCTGCGACGGCCGGGCTGCCCCAAGGAGCGATGCCGTGTAGCGCTAACCGGTGAATCAGGTAGCTCTCGCCGGGTTCGGCGAGGATGGCAACACGCGCGCATTCGCTGAAGATCCGCTCGCGCAGTTCGTGATACGTCTCGGTGATATCCACATCTCCCCAGCTCGCGACGGGCGTGTCTCCGAAACGATGGCCAAGCGTCTGCCGGACGATCTCGTGTGAGCCCTCCCAAACGACCGGCGGCGCTGAACCCTCATCGTACCTGGTCAGCGGGACGCCGAGAATTAAACGATGATGTTCGCGCAGATGGCGGCGTCGTTTTTTTCCCTCCGGCACAATGCCGTCGATGTGCGCGGCGCATTTGTCCCGGCGGAACCCGAACGCGGCCTCGGATTCGCCCGGCATTGGTTGCGGGTAGCCCGGATAACAGATGGAGACCTGTGCCGCGTCCAGCATGCAATTCCTGGAGTCGGCGAGCCGGATCAGCCAGAAGCTTGAGTTAGCGTTATGCTTTGGAATCAAGGATACCGACGATCCCGAGGAAGCCAGTCTGCGGGAGCAGGCGAGGCTCAACGGTTGTATCGACTACCAGGGACATCCGGCGGATCGGGCAAATCTGGAAGCACGCGGCTGGCGGATCAGGTCTGCCTCCCACATCGCGGGCAGCCCCGAGGACTATCGGCGCCACATCCGCGCGTCGCGCGGCGAGTTCAGCTGCGTTGAACTGTCCTGTATGAAGTTTCAGAATGCGTGGGTCAGCGACAGGAGCGTGTGCTACTTGGCGAGCGGGAAGCTCGTGATCGTCTGGAACACTGGCCTGAGAGCATATTTGCCTGACGCGGAGGGCATGTGTCGCTTCACCCACGATCGATGAAGCATTAGCGGCAATCGAGGCCATGAATGCCGATTACGCGTCACATTGTGCTGCGGCACGGTCTCTTGTCGAAACGTTCTTCGATGCAAAAGAACAGTTAACGTCGGTGCTGAACGCTGCCCCTTAAGCCGGCGAGCGTCGTCCTTAACGCGCCGATGCGGTTTTGCGAAAACACGCGACAGACCGTTGTTGTCTATAATGATGCAATCGTGACGGCAAGGACATTATGTCGCAACATACGAAACAATTTCACAACGTCTGATATGCTCCCGTCAACCGAAGCACGTGAAATGCTGGAACGGAGGATTGTCCCACACTGACGATCAAGTGAACATTCAGCTATCACGGCAATGACTGAAAGAACAACAACAATTCTTGGCCTATCCGCCTATTATCATGACAGCGCCGCGGCGTTACTGCAGGATGGCGGTATCGTTGCTGCGGTTCAGGAAGAACGGTTCACACGAAAGAAGCACGACGCAGGATTTCCGAAAAACGCTATCGAGTATTGTCTCCGGGAAGCCGGCATCGGACTCGGGGAAGTCGACCGGATCGTCTTCTACGACAAGCCGCTCATCAAGTTCGAAAGACTCCTAGAAACGTACCTGACTTTTGCCCCAAGAGGCCTGCGATCATTCACGGCCGCGATGCCGATCTGGCTGAAAGAAAAACTCTTCCTGAAAACCACGCTGCGGAGAGAATTATGCGCCGTTGCAGGCTGCGAAGTCCGCGATCTGCCCGACCTGCTGTTCGCAGAGCATCATCAATCGCATGCGGCATCGGCCTTTTTTTTCAGTCCGTTCGATACGGCAGCGGTGCTGTGTCTGGACGGGGTCGGGGAGTGGGCGACGACATCGGCCTGGATTGGTAGCGGCAACGACCTGGAGCCGCTTTGGGAAATCGACTTCCCGCATTCACTTGGACTACTGTACTCGGCGTTTACGTACTTCACTGGCTTCAGGGTGAATTCGGGGGAGTACAAGTTGATGGGCCTGGCGCCGTATGGGAGACCGAAATATTTTGACCTGATACTCGAGAAGTTGTTGGATCTGAAGGATGATGGATCGTTTCGTCTGGACATGCGGTACTTCAACTACTGTACCGGGCTTACAATGACAAACGACCGATTCGCCGATTTGTTCGGTGGCCCGCCGCGTTCCCCCGAATCGACAATCAGCCAGCGCGAGATGGACATTGCCGCGTCTATTCAGGCTGTCACGGAGAAGGTCGTCATGCAGCTTGCGAAAGGGCTTCACGACGAGACCGGAATGGAGAATCTCTGCCTGGCAGGCGGTGTCGCGCTCAATTGTGTGGCAAACGGCAGGTTGCTGCGCGAAGGGCCGTATCGGGGGCTCTGGGTGCAGCCTGCGGCGGGTGATGCCGGTGGCTCTCTCGGCGCGGCCGCGACGGCCTGGTATATCGGTTCAGGGCAGCCACGTTCGGTTAACGGTAACGATTCGATGAACGGTGCCTACCTCGGCCCGGCTTTCGAGGCCGATGAAGTCCGTCGGTATCTTGATTCTGTCGGTGGCAAATACGCGGAGCTCGATGAGGAGCATTTTTTCGAGATCGTGGCCTCGAAGCTTGCCGAGGGCAGCGTCGTCGGATGGTTCCAGGGCCGAATGGAATTCGGCCCCCGGGCGCTCGGCGCGCGATCGATTCTGGGCGATCCGAGAAATGCGGATATGCAGACGACCATGAATCTCAAGATCAAATTTCGCGAATCATTTCGGCCGTTTGCGCCATCCGTGCTCGAGGATCGTGTGTCGGACTACTTCGATCTCCATGACCCAAGCCCTTATATGCTGATCGTGGCGCCGGTACGCGAGGAGATAAGGACAACGCCGAGCACAGGCGAATACGAGCTGTTTGGCATCGACAAGTTGAAACTAAAGCGATCCGAATTGCCGGCTATCACACATGTCGATTACTCTGCGCGCGTGCAAACGGTCCGTGCCGATACGAATCCGCGCTACCACCGACTGCTGAAAACCTTCGAAAGAATCACTGGCTGCGGCGTGCTCGTCAACACGTCCTTCAACGTCCGCGGCGAACCAATTGTTTGTACGCCGGAAGACGCTTACCGCTGTTTCATGCGCACGGAGATGGACTATCTTGCTATTGAGAACCTGTTCCTCGACAAGCGGGAACAGCCCGAATGGACAAAAGATGAATCCTGGATGGAAGAATTCGAGTTGGATTAATGGCGATTTCTGAACACGCAATTCAGGAGCTGGACCGGAGCGGCTTACGCAGATTCGGCCTGACGTTCGGCGGCATCGTTGCGGGGATTTTCGGCGTCCTTCTCCCGTGGTTTTTCCGCAGCCCGTCAGAGCCGTGGCCAGCCTGGCCGTGGGCAGTGATGCTGGTCATGGCTGCGTGGGCACTCGTGGCGCCTGTAAGTCTTCGTCCGGTGTATCGTCTTTGGATGCACTTCGGCCTTACGATGAGCCGAATTACGACACCGCTCATCATGGGCGTGGTGTTTTTCACGCTGATCACCCCCGTTGCTATCATCTTCAAGATTTTGCGGCGGGACGCAATGGCACGCAAGCTGGATAGCTCGAAAAACAGTTACCGGGTGGGAAGCGTGAAAGCACCGCCCGACAACCTGAGGCGACCATTCTAATGATCGAATTCTTGAGAGACCTGTGGGGATTCATGCGGCAACGCAAGAAGTTCTGGATGGCGCCGATCATTATCGTGATGGTCTTGTTGGGCGCATTGATCGTTCTTAGTCAGGGCTCAGCTGTAGCTCCATTCATTTACACGCTGTTTTGAGACAGGATTGGCGGAAGTCAGCGCCGTCCGATGGCGGGAATTGTCGGGCGGGCAGCCGACTTTTAGATCTCTAACCCACAGCGACGCGGCTTTTTCAATCCGCCGCGTGTTCCGATTTAGATTTCTGTTCCTGCGCTGGGATTGTCTCGCACCGACTAATATCCGTCGCCAGCGTATGACCGCGAAGATTGAAGTGATCGTCGTTGTGAAATGGAAAAGCTTAGATTCCGCATATGGCTGCATCAAGAAGTCAGGATCGAGGACAGGGAACCCGGAAGATCTGGGAAGCTTCTTTGAGAATTCCAGAAAATCCGGCTTCTTTGAAATATCGGGTAAGCCCTTAAAATAAGTCTCGTGGAGGTGCTCGGCGCTTGAGCATCCTGGGTGAGCGCATAAGACAAGATGAAAACGAAAGCGGCCAGGGCGGCAAGTGGAGAGGACGACGCGCATAGATGCGCATCTCTATCGGTCCCACGGACATCACTGATGCAATTATCCAGCAAACTGTACCTGCACCAATCAGGGGTATCACCTACGGGCAAGCGTTTGCGGCTACGCTTGCCTGTAGTTGGTCTTAACGAAGCGCGGCCTCGCCATCGGTTTCCGCGCCGAGGGCATACCTTCTCACATCTGCGTCTGGGGCCCACATGCGCTGGAAGAATTGAGAGGCCGGATCCTGTTGCTGAGACGAACCGCTGATTTCGTATGTCGTCAGAAACATGATCGTTCCGACAACGGCCAACGCCAGTACCAATAATTCGCCCGGACGTTCCCTGTGCATTGCTGTTCTCACTGCCAATTCTTTTGGAGCGACCGAGTTTTATCAATTCGGGGCCGCTCGTACATCGGGTAGATACCCTAGGTCCTGTCGGCGCGCAAAATTTGAGTCCGAAACGATTTTCGTAGAAACGCTGATGCCATCTCACGACGATGCGCAGCGAAGCACCACGTAATTAAGGCCCGGCAAGCGCCCGGAACGCGTCAAGAATCGGTTCGACCGCTTTTTGAAATCCTGGAACGGTGCCGCGATTGTGACGCCGCGCACATCTTTGCGCAGGCGAAAGCATTAAGTTAAGCAACTCTGAGCAAACCGACCGCCTGTCGGGCCAAGGATCCCGTTCGTCAGGCAGTGGCAACCGGACCAGTGGGGCACGGTATGGTCGATTGCACATTTTCCGCCGACAGACGCGAATTTCAGGGATTTGAAAATCGATGAAGATGGTAGCTACGGAAAGCAAACAGCAAGGCGCGGCGCTTGTCGTCGGCCTGATTCTCCTGGTCGTAATTACCGTTCTCGCCATATCCGGCATGAACACGGCAACGACCGAGCTCGCAATCGCTCGCAATACGCAAAGCTACGAAAACGCGTTTCAAGCAGCGGAAACCGGGCTCGAGCAAGCCATTTCTCAAGGTGGCTTCAGCACGACCGGAAACACGAACGTCACGACGACGATCAATTCTCACGACTCGGTAACTGCGCGGATTCAGTACGAGGAATCGACGCGAGTGCCCGACAGGGCATTCAGTCTCGGTGTGGGCAGCGGCATATTGGCATACCACTTCCTCGCAACCGCGCAGGCGGATTCGCAGCGATCTCCGGGCATGCCTACAGATCGCGATTCGTCCGCCATGCATACCCAGGCGTTTTACGTCGTGGGCCCCGGGTCACCGGTCCTGTGAGCGAGAGCCACGAATCAAATTAATTCACTGGAGCAGAGTTTATGCGTATTCGGGCCTTCGTTTTCGTGGTACTGACCAGCGTCAGCTTCACTGCCCTGGCTGAGAACTATATTGTCAGCCAGGCGTATGAGATCGCCGTGGCCGAGCTGCGCCTCCCTGCCAGTGACGACGGAAGCGTCACATTCAGAGACTGCGGAACTTGCATTATTCAGACGATTCGGGTCACGCCGGAAACACGCTACCTGCTGAACGGACGATACCTTTCGCTAGCAAAGTTCAGGCGAGAGGTCGCAAGGATCGTAGATCAGCGGAAGAATATCGCGACGGTCATCCATCATTTGGAATCGGATTTGATCGTCGAAATTCAGGTATTCAAATAGGCGGATTTGCGTTTAAAGGGAATTGAAGATGATGCCTATCAAGCAAAAGTTACGGTGCCTGTGCTCCGCCACGATCTTGGCGGTATTCGCAGCAGGACCTGCGATTGGTGATGACACCGAATTACTGACGACATCGGCCGCCTTGACGGACAAGCCGAACATCCTGTTTATCCTGGACACGTCCGGGAGCATGAACACGCTCGAACATACTGTGGGGTTCTACGACAGCGCAACGAGTTACGCGGGTTCCTGTGATGCCAGCAAGCTTTACTGGAGCGACAGCGGCCTTGTGCCAAGCTGTGACGACAAAAGGGCTGTAAATAAAGTGGATTTCGTGTGCGCTTCGGCAGCGAAACAGCTCGATGGAATCGGCAGCTACACCGGTATCGTGGCGCAGTTTCGCACCGGCAGCGGCACCGGCGACAAGTGGCAGGACCTGGCGGAATCGGAGACGGATGCGATCGTAGAGTGCGCAGAGGATTCGGGCATTCACGGCGACGGGAGGTCCGGCCAGGTCTACGCGAAAGCCGGCACCGGCGGCGTGCCGTTTACCAGCAACCCATCCAATGAGATCGACTGGGACAGCTATCCGACCAATATCACGTATACGCTATACGAAGGCAATTATTTGAACTACAAGGCCAATCCGGGAGAGGCGGATTACAAGAGAATTGATATCGTCAAGACGGTCCTCAAGAAAGTGCTGAGCGCCTACGACCAGGTCAATCTCGCCTTGATGCGCTTCAATAACAACGATGGCGGCCCGGTCATCCATGCGATGCAGGATCTGGATGCGAGCCGCGCCACGCTGGAGTCGACGCTCGATGCGATTACGGCGGTCGGCAATACGCCGTTGTCCGAAACTTTCTACGAGGCCGCGCTCTACTGGCAGGGATTGCCGGCGCATTACGGAGAAAATGTCAACGAGTACCCCACGGACCCGAAGGCGCTGGCGGTTCTGGAGCCGGAAGTATATGCCGCGCCGCCGGAAGTTGCCGGCAGCTGTTCGCGCAATTACAACATTCTGCTGACTGACGGGCTGCCCAAGAACGACGCCGACACGGCACTGCTGGCACCTACGTTGCCCGGCTGGTCGACGGCGCTCGGCCGTACGGCCTGCGACGACTACCTGGAGGACGGCGACTGCCTCGACGACGTGTCCGAGTATCTTTACAAGCACGACCTGAGCGCAGCCCCCGGCCGACAATTCGCACGCACGTTCGCCGTCGGCTTTCTCACGCCGCAGGACACGATGGCGCGGATGCGGGAAACCGCCGAACTCACGGAAGGGAAATTCTTCGTCACGGAGGATCCGGAAGAGCTGACCGTCGCGCTGCTCAGAATTTTTGATGAGATCGTCGAGCAGTCGCTGTCCTTCACGTCGCCCGCCGTGGCGGTCAATGCCTTCAATCGTACGCGGAACCTGAACGATCTCTACATGACCGTGTTCGAGTCGGCCAACACTGCTCACTGGCCCGGCAATGTGAAGAAATACCGTATCATCAATTCGGTCATAACCGATGCGAATGGCAATCCTGCAGTCGATCCGACTACGGGTTTCTTCCGTGACACCGCCCAGAGTTACTGGACCACCGGAGGCCCCGACGGCGCCGACGTCGTTTTGGGTGGCGCTGCAAACGTATTGCCGGCACCAGCGCTGCGAAAACTGTATACGAACAACGGCAGTTCCGATTTGACGGCCGCCGCGAACGCGCTAAAGGCATCGAACGCGACGGCATTTTTGCCGGCAGATTTCGGCCTGACGGGCTCAAGGGAAGAGCCGTCGGTCGAGGAAATCATCCGCTGGGCGAACGGCGAGGACGTGGCCGACGAGGACGCCGATCCGGCGACGACGGTCCGTAACGTAATGGGCGACCCGCTGCACGCACAACCCGCCGCTATCGATTACGGAACCGGCGGATCGACGGACGTTGTCATTTTCAGCGCAACGAACGACGGATACCTGCACGCGATCGACAGCGATACCGGCACCGAACTATGGTCATTCGTGCCAAAAGAGTTACTCAAGAACTTCGCGAAGCTGTACAACAACCCGGTGCAGCAACATAAAGCATACGGTATCGATGGGGATATAGCACCGATTGTCTTCGATGAAAACGGCAACGGCGAAATCGAAGGCAACGATTTTATTTATTTGGTGTTTGGGCTGCGGCGCGGCGGCAATCGCTACTACGCGCTCGACGTGACGAACAAGAACTCGCCGAAGCTGCTTTGGAACGTCAGCTATCCCGGATTCGGCCAGACCTGGTCGCGGCCCGTGATCGCACGCGTGAATACGACTGCAGCGGGCCTGAATGCCGAGAAGGCAGTGGTCGTCGTCGGTGCAGGCTACGACACGGCGCACGATTCCCCGCCGGTGCCCGCACAGAACGACGGCGAGGGCGCCGGCCTATTCATGCTCGATCTCAAGTCCGGCGCGACAATCTGGCGCGCAGCGATTGATACGGACATGTCGGCGGATTTTCGATCAGCGGACATGACCCGGGCATTCCCTACGGCGATCAAAGTCATCGACATCAATGGCGACCGCTTCGCGGACCGCATGTACGCTGCCGATGTCGGCGGGCAAATCTGGCGCTTCGATATTATGTCGGGCGAACCGCCCAATTCGCTTGTTACGGGCGGCGTAATCGCGAGATTCGGGTTCGAAGGCGTTGGGACACCGGGCAACGAGGGCCCACGCCGGATCTACAACTCTCCCGACGTTTCGGTATTCACGGATGCGCTGCAGAACAGGCTCTATGGGGCCATCAGCATCGGCACCGGGTACCGCGCGCATCCGCTAAACACAAACGCGGTCGATCGCTTTTATTCGTTGCGGGATCCCGACGTGTTCAAACAGCTGTCGCAGGCTGAATATAATTCCTACGACGTCGCAACGGATGCAGACATGGTCGAGGTCAGCGGCCAGACGAAGACCGTCATCGATTCCCAAGACCGGGGCTGGCGCTTTACATTGCCGCCGAGACAAATGGTCTTGGCTGATTCGACAACGTTCGACGATTCGGTCTTCTTCGTTGGTTTCGCGCCAGAGATCACCTCGAGCACCGCTTGTGACATGACCATTGGCAGAAATTTCCTGTATCGCGTCAGCATCATGAACGGCGATCCGATCGTCACCAACATCGATACCCTGGATCCGGGTCAGTCCGACGAAGAGCGGCGGACTAACCTGCAGCAGGGCGGCATAGCGCCGTCGCCGACGATTCTGTTCCCGAGCCCGGACCCGAACTGCACGGGCGCCGCGTGCGATCCGCCGCCGATTTATTGCGTCGGCGTCGAGTGCGACGATCCTGGTTTCGAAAACGTTCCCGTGCGCACGCTCTGGACCCAGGACGGCGTGGAGTAGCGCATCGGACTAATCGTTTCGCGCCGGGCCTGAGGCGCAAACGTCGACCAGTCGCCGACTGAGAAACGGTCGTCGACGCAGCGTTCGGCAGCCGTATGCGGCCGCAGAATTGAAGCGCCGGAATTGTTCTTGCGGGTACCCGTTCCAAGCGGCACAGGGCTTGTCGTCTGCTAAACTTCTGCCCGTCTGCCGCCACCGGCCGTTGGATTAATGACCGTTCGAACGCGTTTCGCGCCAAGCCCGACTGGCGTGCTGCATCTTGGCAGCGTCCGCACTGCGCTCTACTGCTGGCTGTATGCCAGGCACCACGGGGGGAGTTTCGTTTTGCGGATCGAGGACACCGACCGCGAACGCTCGACGCAGCATGCGATAGATGCAATTCTGGAAGGACTTGCGTGGCTGGGCCTCGACGCGGACGAAGGGCCGTTCTTTCAATCGCAGCGTTTTGACCGGTATCGCGAGGTCATCGATCAGTGGCTTGCCGAGGGCAAGGCCTATCTGTGTTACTGCACGCGTGGCGAAATCGAGGAATTGCGCGAGCGGCAGCTTATGGCTGGGGAACGCGTTCGGTACGACGGGCGCTGTCGCAACCGGTTGGAGCCGCGGGACGGGGTTGCGCCGGTCGTGCGTTTCAAGAATCCTTTGGAAGGCGAGGTTGTCGTCGAAGATGTCGTACGCGGCCGGGTTGTTTTCGAGAACGCGCAGCTGGACGATTTGATCATTGCGAGGTCCGACGGCTCGCCGACCTACAATTTCACGGTCATCATCGACGACTTCGACATGCAGATTACGCACGTGATCCGCGGCGACGATCACCTCAACAACACGCCGCGGCAGATGAACATGCTGCGGGCTTTGGACGCCGAGCCGCCGGTCTATGCCCATTTGCCGATGATTCTCGGCGCTGACGGCAAGAAACTCTCCAAGCGCCACGGCGCCGTCGACATCCGCGACTATCAGGACCAGGGTTATCTGCCGGAAGCGATGCTCAATTACCTCGTGCGCCTCGGCTGGTCGCATGGCGACCAGGAAATTTTCAAGGTCGAGGAAATGGTCGAGCATTTCGACATTGCCGACGTCAACAAGTCGGCCTCGTCGTTCAATCCCGAAAAGCTGCTGTGGATCGACCAGCAGCACATCATTGCAACGCCTACCGCAGAGCTCGGCACGATGCTGGCGCCCTTTCTCGTGAAAATCGGTCTGGATCCGTCAGCCGGGCCGGATCCCAGGGACGTTGCCGATGCGTTGCACGAGCGTGCCGAGACGCTGCTGGAAATGGCCTCAAAGGCGCGGTTCTGTTACGAGGACTTCGAGGCTGTCGATCCAAAGGCTGCCAAGAAGCACCTGCGCCCGGCAGTGCTGGAACCGCTGAAGGCCATAAGGCTGCGCCTCGCGGAGCTCGAGGAATGGGACAGGTCTGCCATTGACGAAACCATTCAGCAGGTTGCGGCGGAGTTCGAGCTAGGGCTCGGGAAGGTCGGTCAGCCGCTGCGCGTTGCCGTAACGGGCGCATCGGTGTCGCCGCCCATTGACGTGACGCTGTGGCTCGTCGGCAAGGCGCGCACGCTTAGCCGTCTCGACAGCGCGATTCGGCTGGTCGAAGCCAGGGCGGCTCAAAGCGGCGGGTGAGGTGCGGGGCTTCCGCCGCAACGGCAAGGCGGGATAATGCGGGTCGAACCGATTGTTCAGCACTAAAACGTGAAAAGTGCATTGGTGAACATTGGGGCGAATCGATTCGAATTTTTGGAAAAACGGTTCGATCCTGATGCTCAGCGCGCAGCGCCGATTGCGAGGACAATGTTCCACATGAAGCGCACCAATTCCGTAAGCGACGCTTCAGCAATCCGTTCGTTATCGCTGTGCGGCCCGAAGCGGCTGTTCATTTCCTCGAGCGTCCGCGCGGGACCGATGCCGTAGGCCTGGGTGCCCATCGCGCGCAGTTGCGACATGTCCGTGGCACCCGTTGCCATCACCGGCAGCATTGTGGCCCCGGGATACAGGCGTTTCGCGACGGTTTCTATGGCCTCGAACATCTCGTTGTCGATCTTTGATGGCGGTGCCGCGGGACGGTAGATCGCCTCGGGCACGATCTCGATCGCCGGATTGTCGATCAACGCCGCGAGCTGGCGATTGAACGCTTCGGCATCCTCCCCGGGCAACATGCGGATATCGAGAACCGCCCTGGCCTGCGAGGGAATAACGTTCTTGCGAAATCCCGCGTCGATGATTGTCGGTACTACCGAGGTCCTGAGCATCGAGTAATGGGAAGGGTCGTTCGCCCGGAACCAGGCGTCGATGTCCGCCTGGTGCTCCGGGTTGTCGATGTTGGCATAGCGAAACGCCGTCTCGCCGTCGCTGATCGACGCCATGCGCTCGAAATACGCGCGGGTCGTCTGGTTGAGCCGGATCGGCGTGTGCCAGTTACCGGCCTTTGCAACCGCTTCGGCAATGGCGGTGACTGCATTGTCGACGCGAGGCCGCGAACCGTGCCCGGCCGTGCCGCGGGCGACGAGCGTTACCCGACGGGGCATTTTTTCGGTTGTCTGCACGCCCACGATGTGGACGTGATCGTCCACCTGCTGCGCTTTGCCGCCCTCGGCAAGCGCGTACTCGGCCTCGATGACGTCCCGGTGCTCCGCCACCATAAAGTTGATACCGACCTCAGGAGTGCCTTCTTCACCCGCTTCCGCGAGGAATATGATGTCACGGTCCATGTCCACGTCGAGACGATGCAGCAGCATCATGACGATCATGCCGGCTGTAACGCTGTCCTTGTCGTCGAGCGTGCCGCGACCCCAGATGTAGCCGCCCTTGCGTACCCCGCCGAACGGCGGCTCCGCCCAGTTCTCGGCCTGTACGCCAACGACGTCGGTGTGGCCCATGATCAGTAATGGGCGCTTCGAGCCGTTGCCCTTGTAGCGTGCGACAAGATTGGCGCGCTCCGGATCGAGCGCGTACAGCTCTGACGCGATGCCTTCCCGTAACAGTACGTCCCTGACGTAGTGTGCGACACGAGTTTCATTACCCGGCGGATTCGACGAGTCGATGCGCACGAGATCGACCATGTAGCTAATCGCCTCGTCCCCGATCTCGTCCCAGTCGATAAGATAAGTCTCCTGGGCGGAAACGAAAAAGGGTGCAAGCAAAACACCGATCACAAGAGTTTGTCGCATAGGCCAGATCCGAATCGGGCAGGGAAATGGGGATTCTATCGCGTTCGCAGGCATCGGAGCGGAGCGCGCTGCAGCGCTTTCGAGCGAAAAGATCCAGGCGTCCGCGGCTTGAGTGCCGCGGTGTCGTTTGTATTACGGTAGGGTGACGGGTTCATTTTGCGGAAAATAGGCTGCCATCCAATGGCTACAGGGGGCAGCGAAGATTTCAGATGCTGATCATCAATAACGACGAGGTGGCGACGGTCCTCAATATGAAGGACTGTATTCGCGTGCAGGAAGCGGCGTTCAAGAAATTGCCGACGGGAGGCGCGATGCACCGGCCCCGCATCGACATGTATTTTCCCTGCGAGCGCGAGGACGGCTATTACCGATGGGGGACGATGGAGGGCGCGAACGACGGGTACTTTGCCATTCGCATGAAGTCCGACATCATTATCTGGCCGACGCAGCCTGACGGTCGCTGGACTGAAGACAAGTATTGCCGGGAGCCGGGCACCTATTGCGGTCTCGTGTTCCTGTTTTCGACGAAGAACGCCGAGCCGCTCGCCTTCATCAACGACGGCGCGATCCAGCACATGCGCGTCGGCGGCGGGGCGGCGATCGGTGCGAAGTACCTGTCGCGCGAGGACAGCCGTGTCGTCGGCATGCTCGGCTCCGGCGGCATGGCGCGCACGTTCCTCGAAGGCTTCTGCTGCGTGCGCGACATCGAGCTGTGCAAAGTGTACAGCCCGACGCCCGGGAATCGCGAAGCCTACGCTGAGGAAATGCGCAGGATGCTCGGCATCGAAGTCCAGGTCTGCGACAGTCCGCGCGACGTGTTCCGCGGCGCGGACATTCTGGCGACCGCAACCGACAGCATGCAGCCGGTCTACGCTGCGGACTGGCTCGAGCCCGGCATGCATGTCACGAACGTCGGCCGCCGCGAAATGCCCGACGCCGCGGCGCGGCGTTTTGACGTCGTCATACGCCAGGGCACCGCCGGCCTGCAGATGCAGCAGACCGAGCGCTTCCAGGCGGAGCGAGGTCTCTCGCCCGCCGCGTTCATCGGCGGTACCGAGGAGCAGATGCGGCGCCTGCCCGAGAAAAACCCCGAGCCGGGCTTCGGCGGCGACTCGCCCGAATTCACGGACCGCGGCCGGGGCGGAGACAAGCCCGATTTCGCCGACCTCGTGGGCGGCAAAGCAACAGGACGAACGCGCCCGGATCAGATCACGTTCTATCGCAACGTCGGCAACCAGGGCCTCCAGTTTTCCGCGGTCGGCGGATTCGTCTACGAACAGGCGAAGGCCAGGGGCCTGGGCCGCGAGATCCCGACCGACTGGTTTCTGCAGGACATTCGCGACTGACGCATGGGTGCTGACGGCGACCGTTCACAAAGGGCGGAGAGTTTTCCAGCTAGATCATCCAAAGCCTGGCGTTCCGTTGTATAGGGCACCGGGCACCACAAATTAGAGTCGCGGCCTCCTGCTCCTTTATCATGTAACAAAAAGGGAGCGCACCGGATGAAGTGGTACCAGCGACTTCACTGGCGGATCATCATCGGGCTGGTGGCGGGCCTGATATACGGCATCATCGCGGCGGTCGCGGGATGGTCCGCATTCACGAACGACTGGATCGTGCCTTTCGGCACGATCTTCATGAGCGCGCTCAAATTTATCGGCGTCCCGCTCGTACTCGGCTCGTTGGTGACCGGCGTCGCATCGCTCAGTGACATCAAGACGCTGTCTCGAATCGGCGGCCGCACGATCGCTATATATATCGCCACGACGGCAATCGCGGTGACGATTGGCCTTGTTCTGGTTAACCTCATTCGCCCCGGCGATCAGGTACCCGAGGCTCTGCAGCTCGAGCTGCGTCAGGCTTACTCCGCCGAAGTCGATCTCGGCGGCGAGCGCCTGACCGAAACGAAAGAGCGGGGACCGCTGTCGATTCTGGTCGACATCGTCCCGGAGAATTTTTTCGCCGCTGCGTCCGAGAATAAAAACATGCTGCAGGTCGTGTTTATCGCGATCGTCATCGGCATTGGGCTCGTGCAGCTCGAGGACGAGAAGGCGAAACCGCTGACCGATCTTTTTGCCAGCCTTGCGAGCCTGGTGATTCGGCTCGTCGACCTGATCATGCTGATGGCGCCATTGGGCGTTTTCGCACTGATCGCCGGGACGATAACGACCGTCGCGGGTGACGATCCCTCGCGGATTGCACAGCTTTTGGGCGCGCTCGGGCTGTACATGATCACCGTACTCGGTGGACTTCTGATTCATGTCGTTGCGACGTACGGGAGCCTGCTGCGGTTTTTCACGCCGTTGGGCTTCCGCACGTTTCTCAAAGGTATTGCGCCGGCGCAGCTGGTCGGCTTTTCGACCAGCTCCAGCGGTGCGACGCTGCCCGTGACCATGGAGCGCGTGGAGGAAAAGCTCGGTGTGCCGCGGAAAGTGGCGTCGTTCGTACTGCCGCTCGGGGCGACGATCAACATGGACGGCACGGCGGTGTATCAGGCGGTCGCCGCCGTCTTTATTGCACAAAGCCTGGGCATCGATCTGGGCATCGGCGCGCAGTTGACCATTATCCTGACGGCCGTCATGGCGTCGATCGGCACGCCGGCCCTCCCGGGCGCCGGGATCATCATGCTGATGATCGTTCTCGAAGCCGTCGGTGTCCCGAGCGCCGGCATCGCACTCGTGCTGGGCCTCGACCGCATCCTCGACATGATACGCACGGCGACCAATATTACGGGCGATGCGACCGTATCCGTCGTGATAGCGTCGCGCGAGCGCCTGCTCGGCGAGGCGGATCTGAGTGAAGAGACCGATCGCATCCGGCTACGGAAATAGCATCCCAATGTCTTGTTGCGTCATCAAGATCATTCGCGTTCGCCCGAGTTTCGATAGCTACGCGCGACGCTGGATACCGCGTTAAGATCTTACCGTGAAGAATCGCCCGCCGGGGACATTCCGCTCCGTTGATAGGACGCCAGAGGCAACGATACCGCACCAGTATTTTCGAATTGCGGAATGTCCCCTTGCCAAGCGGGAGCAGCCCATGGCCGCGATGCTCGTTTCCGCGCTGACCCGGCGCGGGACCATCGCCGCGCTAGAATGTGCCGTCCCGTTTCTCGAGGCGCTCGAAACGATGATTGCGCAGTCTGTCGGTAACACGAACCACATGAAGATACCTGTTTTGTTTCCGTTTCTGGTGGCCTTGCTACTTGTGGCCATGGCCGGTGCCGTCCATGCGCGCTCGAGCAGTCTGTCGGCGGAAAAATCCTGCACGGAGTTTCTGGTGAAGCCACGTAAGGTGGGCGCGCGGTGGGTCGGGCAGGAAGACTGCCGGATGCGCGAGGTCGTGGTTGCAGACGACACCTGGCCGGAGATTGCTGCGGTACTCGATACGCGGCAGGGGAAAGCGTACCGCCGAATCGAAGTCGGGCTGACCGGCACGCTGACGGGTTACGCTGTCAGATCGGGTCCGCGCCTGGTTACGTTCACGTCGGCACCGGATTTCGTGTTCGTGCAGGCCGGTAACCGAAGCGAGCCTTTGCCCGGCGTGCTCCGTTACGACATGCAGCGCGGCGCGAGCATGTCGCTGATTTTTCCCGAGGATGGCACCTGGAACGGCAAACTGTTCGTCACGCTGCCCGGCATGGGCTCATATCGGGCCGGGACCAGCAAGACCTGGGACCGCAACTACGTTCCGGACGATCCGATGGGCGACGTCGAAAAGCACCATAAGCTGATGCTGCTCAAGGGCTACGCCGTTGCGCTGACGCGTCGCAACCACCTGAACCGCAAACCCGGGGACGGCGACTATGCTGTGTTTCTGGACGATGGCACGGTGCTTCTGGATCGCAACCCCGCGGATAATCCCGAACTGATCATCGGCTATGCGCAGGTGGCGCAGCGGCTCCTGCGGGATCGCCTGGGTCGCGCGCCCGCGTACACTTACTGGTACGGGCATTCGGGCGGTGCGCGGCTCGGCAAGCTCGTCAACTACAACCATTACAGGACCGAGGCCAATACCGATGCGGACGGCAAGCCGGTCATCGACGGCATCATCGTGGACGACTCGGGAGCGGGGCTGTATCTGCCTCATGTCTACCGCGACGGCGAGGACATCCTGTTCCGTTCCGCCAATGACAGGGAACCCTTCGTGCCGATGCTTGAGATTGCGCATCAGCTTTACATCAACGACCGCAACGACCCGGTACCCGACTGGGTGTCGACCAGCTTTCTGATAAACAAGTACAAGAATGCCAGGGCGCTTCGCGACAAGGGCCTGGGCGACAGGTTTCGTTTTTACGAGGTGCGCGGTATCTCGCACGACGGCGGCGAGAATTTGCCCAACCAGACGCAGGGAGACGTCAATATCATTCCGATGTGGCAATTGATGGACGGGTTTATCGATATGCTCGACGCCTGGGTGGCTCGCAGCGTAGCACCTCCTCCGAGCCGCTCCGACTGGGCCGAGCTCGGGGACATGAACCGCGACGGCGTCATCGAAAACGATGGCATCGCGCTGCCGCAGGTTGCCTGCCCGCTGGGCGTCTACTATCCGTTCCCGCCGTCGACCGGCAGCGTCGGGCAGACGGCATTTGCCGCGTTCGACGGGGTCAGCGAGGAGCCGTTTGACGGCCGCTCGATCAAGAAAGGCGAGGACGAGCACCCGCACATCGCCATTGCGACGTTCGCGGACATGAATCGCAACGGCTACCGCGATTTTCGGGAGACCGTGACCGAGGCGTGGCGGCGTCTGGGTCTTCTGGAGCTAAACGAAAACTTCAGCCGGGAGCGCTACGTGAGCTGCGTCGAGGAGTCCGTCGGCAAGCTGACCGGCGGGGGCTTTATTTCGTCGAAGGTAGGTGACTTTTATATCGAGCAGGCTCAAGGCAAGCCGCTACCCGACTGGGTTCGCTAGAGATGGCGGCCGTGCCTTGGGGATGCCCCGGGGACATTCCGATCCGTTGATAAGACGCCAGAGGCACCGAAACCGGCTCAGTATTTTCGAATTGCGGAATGTCCCCCTGCCACACAATTGACAGCAGGTGGGAGCGGCATTTTGGACAGGAGGTCCTTATGTCGCGAAGCACAGGGATGTGCGAGAGTGACTTTGCCGCGAATATCGCGCCTGGAAGGCGCTCCCACGGTGTGTTCGTTTCGCCCGCATGGCGGGATCCCACAAGCGCACGCTCGTAGGAGCGGCATCTTGCCGCGAATATCGCGCCTGGAAGGCGCTCCCACGGTGTGTTCGTTTCGCCGGCATTGTGGGCTCCCACAATTGGAGGCGGGTGGGAGTGGCTTTCGGGACAGTAGGTCCTTATGTCGCGGAGCACAGGGATGTGCGGGAGCGACCCTGCCGCGACCCAATCGTTCCAGCTGACATCAAAAGCGCGCGCTACACTCACCGGACAGGAGGAGGCGATGACACTACTGGATGCGACGCTCGAGGAACTCGTAACCGCGAACCACATTCTCGCCAATCACGGCGTGGTTGATACGTTCGGACACATCAGCGTCCGGCATTCGGAAAATCCCGAGCGTTATTTGCTCTCGTGCTCGCGGGCGCCCGAAGTCATCGAGGTCGCCGACATCATGGAATTCACACTCGATGGTGAACCGATCGATCCGCAGGGCCGCGATCCCTACGCGGAGCGCGCCATCCACGGCTCGGTGTACAAGGCCCGGCCCGATATCACGGCAGTCGTGCACAACCACAGCCCGAGCGTGATCCCGTTCGGCGTCACCGGTACCGATCTCAAACCGCTGCTGCACATGGCGGCGGGGATGGGTACGGACGTTCCCATTTGGGATTCACGCACGAAGTTCGGCGATACGACGCTATTAGTCACGACGATGGAGATGGGCGGCGATCTAGTTGCAAGTCTCGGCGACAAGCGGGCCGCGCTAATGCGCGGTCACGGCTGTGTCATTGTCGGCAAGTCAGTGCGAGAAGTCGTGTTCAGTGCGATTTATCTCGAGGTGAACGCGCAGCTGCAGTTGCAGGCAAATACGCTGGGCGAGATCACGTTCCTCAGTAACGGCGAGGTCGAGGCGATTCTCAAGCGCCGCGGGCCGTATACGTTCGAACGTGCCTGGCAGGGCTGGTGCCACCGCGTTGGTCGACCTTACGAACCGGCCCCGGGTTCATAGGCGCGGCATTCGGGACAGGAGGTCCTTAGGTCGCGGAGCACAGGGATGTGCGGGAGCGATCCTGGCGCATGATTTGAGGACATTCCGGCGGCGGAATGTCCCCGCTCGATTCGAAGAACATGCGAACCGTAGGAGAGGCCGTTACGATGCTCGAAAAATTCGCACGATACCCGCTCACGTTCGGACCGACGCACATCGAAAAGCTCGAGCGCCTGTCGGCGCATCTCGGAGGGAGGGTCGAAATTTACGCGAAGCGTGAGGACTGCAACTCGGGCCTCGCGCTCGGCGGCAACAAGCTTCGCAAGCTCGAGTACATCGTGCCTGATGCAATCGCTTCAGGTGCCGATACGCTCGTCTCGATCGGCGGCGTGCAGTCGAACCATACGCGCCTGGTTGCGGCGACGGCCGCCAAGCTCGGTATGAAGTGTGTCGTCGTCCAGGAAAGCTGGGTGCCGCATGCGGATGCCGTCTACGATCGTGTCGGCAACATCATGTTGACGAGGCTGATGGGTGCAGAAAGCCGCATCGTCGATGACGGCTTCGACATCGGCATTCGCAAAAGCTGGCAGGACGCCATTCAGTCCGTAAAGGATGCCGGCGGGAAACCGTACGGTATTCCGGCGGGCGCCTCGGAGCACAAGTACGGTGGGCTGGGATATGTCGGTTTTGCCGAGGAACTGCGCGTGCAGGAGGCGCAATTGGGTTTCAAATTCGATTACATCATTGTCTGCGTTGTGACCGGTTCGACGCAGGCCGGGATGATCGTCGGCTTCAAGGTGGACGGCCGCGCGCAGCGGGTCATCGGCATCGACGCGTCAGGCACGATCGAACAGACGCGTGCCCAGGTAACGCAGATTGCGCGCAACACCGCCGAACTCATCGAGCTTGGGGAGCCAATCGTAGAGGACGATATCGTCATCAAGCCGGACTACGCTTATCCGGCTTACGGCGTTCCGAGCGCGGCAACGAACGAGGCGATCCGGCTGGCCGCGCGCGCCGAAGCGATGATTACGGACCCGGTGTACGAGGGCAAGTCGATGCAGGGAATGATCGATTTGATTCGAAAAGATTATTTCCCCGCCGGCTCGAGGATTCTGTACGCTCATTTGGGTGGCGCACCCGCGCTGAACGGGTACGCCTACATCTACCGTAATGGATAGATGAGGGAGCCGAACAAATTTTGATGACCGGCACAGCCGCTGCGGCTTCTAAATTTTGATGGCTTAATTTAATCAACGCTTGGAGATGCTAGCGTTGCCCTGCGTTAAGCAATAGGAGGATCAGTTGGACTGGGATGCGATCGATTTCGCGGTCTTCGGCGTTCTCCTGCTAAGCGTCGGCGTCATCTATACGCTGGCAGCGCGCAAGACGGAGAACATCGCCTACCGAACCGCCGTTGGCATAGCAATCGGTACAGCGTTTGTCCTCGTCTGGGTGAACGGCGCCGTTGGTATCATCGGCAATGAGAGCAATGATGCCAACATGATGTATTTCGGGGTGCTCGGTGTCGGGATTATCGGCGCCCTCATCGCACGCTTTAAGCCCTTGGGAATGGCACGCGTCCTGTACGCGACGGCGCTCGCTCAGGTCTTGGTGGCCGTGATCGCACTGATTGCTGGTTTCGGCTCCACGGGACCGATTTGGCCGCGGGACATTTTGGTCCTGACCGGATTCTTCGCCACGCTGTGGCTTATTTCCGGCTGGTTATTTCGGAAGGCTGCGCGCCAGCAACTTACCACGAGTGCGGAGGGCTAAAGGGTCGCACTTTTTCTGTAAGAACATCGATTCGACCCGTCAGTCGACTGTTCCGTGGCCCGTCGCGATCGCGGCGAGCCGCCCGGCATCCGCCGGCGCTGAGTTGCCGCGCCAGACGATGTGCAGGTCGGGGCGGAGCAAAAATAGCTCGTAGCCATCGTAAACTTCGATGGCGTGTGGATCGTCGAAGCTCGTTACCTCGAGCGGGGCGCCATACTTTTCGAATGCGGCAATCAGGGCCGACAGGCCCGCGCGCTCGCGATCGAAGCGCAGCAGCGTATAGCCCGGGCCGCAGTGATCTTGGATAGCCGAGCCGTCCTCGAGCCATACGTGAGGCAGACGTGCACCGGGCCAGGTCGTCGGCGCGTATTCGGGATCGTTCGGCTCCGGGCCTTCGCCCGGCTCGGGCCATACCAGCGGCGACTCGATGTAGCGATAGCCAGCTTCTATGCCGAGAATCTCGTTCGTCTTGCGCTGCTCCGTGTCGGCGATCCTCGCGACGTTTGCGCGAATCGTCGCGCCCTCCGGCGTGTTGTCGCGGATCTCGGGGCGCCAGGCGGAGCGCCAGCTGCGCCGGCCTTCGTTGGCGCGGCGTGACGCCGCCACGTTGCGAATGCCGATCTGGCGCCGCTCGATCTCATACGAACCTAACAGCCTCTCGCCGCCCCAGCCCTCGAGCGCGCCCTTCATCTTCCACGCGAGATCGATCACGTCGCCTACGCCCGTGTTCATGCCTAGGCCACCCGTCGGTATGACGAGATGTGCCGCGTCGCCGGCGATGAACACCCGGCCCTCGCCGTAGCGGTCCGCAACCAGTAGCCGTTGGGTCCAGCGGCCAACGAACAGCATCTCGTACTCGATTGGCATCGCGACAATCTTCTCGAATAGCTTCGGCATCTCGGCCTCATCCTCGACGGCCGCGTGAAGCGTGAAGTGCTTGGTATCGTCCTGCACGATGATAAAACCCGACTGCTCGTCGCAGACGTGATAGTGGCGGCCTTTGCCGATCGGGATCCGCTCGTAAAGATCGTCGCAGCGAAACAGCGCCTGGTAGAGCGTCAGCATCTCGCCGTCTCCACGCAACTTGATGCCGAGCTGCTTGCGTACCGTGCTGCTGCCGCCGTCGCAACCTACAAGATAATCCCCCGTGAATTGTTCTTCCGTGCCGTCGGAGCGCCGCACATGCGCCGTGACGCGGTCGCCGTAGTCCTCGAAGCGCAGCAATTCGTGGCCGAAGCGCACGTCGACGTTTGGGTCGTGTTCTGCAATCCGTTTCAGGAGCGGCTCGAGTGTGTACTGCGAGATCAGCTGATAGGGCTCGAGCGTGCGCGTACCGTCGTTGTGCTCGGCAATGTCCTTTTTGCAGTCGGCGACCGAGCCGTAGGGCAGATGCAGGATCGGCTCCTCGACCAGGCTCGTGACGACGAACACGTCCATCGGGCATTCCGCCGGCAGCCCGGCCGCTCGAATCTGCTCCGCGATGCCGAGTCGACGATAAATTTCCATCGTGCGCGCATTGCAGCGTTCCATCTTGGGAAAACCGGTCGGCGCGTCATTGCGCTCGAGGAGCGTACAGCGTATGCCGGCTTTGGCGAGGGCGATCGACAACGTGAGCCCGACGGGCCCCGCGCCAGCGATTAGCACCTGCGTATCGTTCATGCCTGCTTTGTCCCTCGTTCGGTTTGTCGACGTCGCCTGCCGCGAACGGCGGGTACAGCCAGCGTCGCCAGAACGGCCAAGAGGAGCACGACCGACGTTGGGCGACCGGCGATGTACGCTATTAGATTGCCGTCCGATATCGTCACGGATTGCTGAAACGCCTGTTCCATCGTTTTGCCCAGAACGAGCGCAATGATAAAAGTGAGTCGAGGGTAGTCAAAGCGGATCATCAGGTAGCCTATGATGCCGGCGATTCCGCAGACGATCACGTCACCCAGTTTCCCTTCAAGGACGTACACCGCCGTCAGCGTCAGCGCGATCACGATTGGTACGAGCGCATGGGCTCTGACGTGCGTGATCAGCATCAGCCAGCGCGCGGCCAGCAGCCCGATGACCGATGCGCCCACCGCCGAGAACGTGATCGCGAGGATGAGCGCGTATATCTCACGCTGGTTTTCGATCAATATCGAGGGCCCCGGCTCGATACCGTGCAGGATCAGGATGCTCAAAAGCAGCGCCGACTCCGCGCTGCCCGGGATCCCGAACGCGACGGCCGGCAACAGCGACGCGCCGTCTTTTGCGTTATTGGCCGATTCCGGTGCAATGACGCCGATGATATTACCTTTGCCGAATGTCTCGGGATCGCTTGATGTCTGAGCTGCCGACGAATACGCGAAAAACGATGCGACGACGCCGCCGAGTCCCGGAATCGCGCCAATGATTGTGCCGATCGCCGAGCCGCGCAGCAGGTGCGTCCAGTGCCGGAACACCGCGGAGATTCCGGCGGTCACGCCGGTCAACCGCGTTTTCTCATGTGAGTCGGCAACGATCGCGCCTCCCTGAACACCGAGCACGAGCATCTGCGCAATCGCGAACATGCCGGTTAGCACCGGCACGAGCGGAATACCGTCCCACAAATAAAAGATCTCGCCGGTGTAGCGCATCTCACCGCTGACGGTATCCTGGCCGACGAACGCGACGATCAGCCCGAAACCGGCCGCAATCAGCCCGCGCAGCAGCTTGCCCATCGTCGCGACGGCGATCGCGACGAGACACAGTATCGTCAACAGGAAGAACTCGGGTGGCCCGAACAAATAGATGATCTCGCGGGCCAGCGGTATGACGATCAGGAGCGACAGCAATCCAATGAGCCCGCCGAGCGCCGAGGCGGTCGCCGAAGCGCCGATCGCGAGCCCCGCCTTGCCCTGGCAGGTCAGCGGGTAGCCGTCGAACGTGGTTGCGGCATTCGGAGGCGTTCCCGGGGTGTTCAACAGAATGGCCGTCAGCGAGCCGCCAAACGAGGTGGCACCCATCGAACCGCCGGCAAGATACATCGCAGCGACCGGGTCCATCGTGTACGTGATGGGAATCAGCAGCGCAAGTGCCGTGGTCCCGCCGAGCCCCGGGACGACTCCGAACGTGAGCCCGACCATCACCCCGAGAAAGGCGAAGTGTGCGTGCCCGCCACCGACGAATGCGGCGAGAGCGTCACTTAGAAGACCGAAATCCAACGGGACTACTTGCCTTTAAATTCGCTCCGCAGCAGCTCGCCGTACTGCTCGTAGAAGCGCATGACGTCCTGCATTGCCAATGCCGTTTGCGCGCTGTCGAGCGGCGAGAACGGATTGTTCGTCTCCTTGGACCACGCGAGCGCCCGCGGCGTCCGCATCGCGTCGAGAAACGCGGCCGACAGGCGATCGCGGATTGCCGCCGGCAATTTCGGCGGTCCGGCGACGACGCGGCGCAGGCCAAAATGTTCGTACTCGCGGTGACCGAGATCGACAATCGTCGGCACACCGTCGTATATCGCCTGTTGTTCGAACGTGACGAGCAGGCGCACGTCGCCGGATTCGACGTATGGCTTGAGGCTGCCGAGCGGATTGATGCGGGCATCGACGTCGCCGCGCATCACGCCGAGCGTCGCTTGGCCGGAGCTCTGGTACCCCGTCACGAGCTTGTAGGGGCAGCCGAGCTCGGCCATTGCTATCACGGTTGCGATCGAAGCCGTCTCGGTGAGCCCGCCCTGGGCCGCGAACGAGGCCGGACGGCCGAGACTGCAGAGGTCATCGAGGGACGCGATGGACGAATCACCCTTGACCGCGAGCGCATAGCTGTCGAAACTGATCTGCGCAATCCAGGTGAGCTTCGAGAGATCGTAGCGGACGCGCTCCCCGAGGATTGCCGGCAGCGACATGCCGGGCATGCTCCAGAGGCCGATCGTGTAGCCATCGGGTCGGGCCCGGTACACGGTGTTGGCGGCGATACGCCCCCCGGCCCCGGGTACATTTTCGGGAACGACGACAGCGCCGAGCAGCTCCTCCAGCGCGGGCGCGAGCGTGCGCGCATACGAGTCGAAACCGCCGGGGCCGAACGGAATAATCAGCTTTATCGGTTTGTCCTCGGGCCAGGCGGCGTTGGTTGTTGGGGAGCCTATACCCAGCAGCACGATGATAATTGTCGCGACGATCTTCATTGCGGACCCAGGGGTATGGCAGCCGTCACAGGTACGCCTCGTCGCCGAACAGCATGCCGCGATAGAGCTCGTAATCGAGCACCACCTCGAAGACGATGCCAACGAGCGCCGTTACGACGACCGCCGTAAGCGCGCAGAGCCAAGCCGGCCAGCGGCCGTTGAGCCAGCTATAGAGGAACACGAAAACGGGAAGCGTGATCAGAATGCCGACCACAATAATCGCGACGATAACGGCCGGGACCCAGGCAAGCTGCATTATTTCGGTACGCCGGCGAGGTTCGAAATCGAGCTCGCGCTCCTGAAACCCGGCGCCGAGCGTCAGCCTGAGCACGCGGCCCGGAGCTCCAGGAAGTCTTGAAACGAAATCGAGCAGCGCAAGAACGAAAACAATCGAACCGATCAGCGTCGGCAGTCGACTCGCCGTGGCGCCGTAGCCGCGGGCGAAGTAGACGGCGAGTCCCGCGAGGACCGCGAGGACGATAGGCACCACGATTGAGCTCGCGGTCCGGGAATCATTGTCGGTTTTTGCTGCACTCATCCGGACGGTATACGGGTCTGCACCAGTGACGATAAGCATAACGTATTAATCGACTCGTCATTGAGCACGCTTTCAGGGGAAATGGTTTTCGCAGCAGGGCCGCTCTCGCACATCCCTGTGCTCCGCTGCATAAGGGCCTCCTGTCCCGAATGCCGCTCCCTCGGTGCTGCGGGAACGCTTTATACGGATAAAGCAGAAATCGTGGGAGCGCCTTCCAGGCGCGACGTTCGCCGCAGGGCCGCTCTCGCACATCCCTGCGCTCCGCGGCATAAGGGCGTCCTGACCAAAATACCGCTCCCTCGGTGCTGCGGGAACGCTTTATACGGATAAAGCAGAAATCGTGGGAGCGCCTTCCAGGCGCGATTAGTCGCGGCAAGATGCCGCTCCTACAGAAATATCGTGGCGTGGTCAGAAGTCGGTCGACGGGAGAAAAGGCTTTACGCCGACGGCCCTGTAAAGCTCGTCAGGTTTGTACAGCGTATTACCCTTCAACACGAGCACGCCGCGGCGTACCGCACTGATGTCCTCGAGCGGGTTGCCATCCAGGAGCACCAGATCCGAATCTTTGCCGACCTCGATCGAACCCTTGCGGTCGGCGACTCCGGCAACGCGCGCCGAATCGAGCGTCGCGATGCGCAGCACATCGGCAACCGGTATGCCTGCCTCCGCATACAGCTCGATTTCACGATGCAACGTGAACGCCGGCATGTGGTCGCTCCCAGGAACGAGCTGCACGCCGGCATCGTGCAGCGCCTTCAGCATCGCTGCCTGTGTCTCGGCCGACCGGCCCCAGCTCTCCTTCCACACCATATCCGGCGTATATAAAGGGCGGGCAACGGCCGGTGGCAGGTGCTCGATGACGGCTGCAAACGTCGGGTCGGGGTCTCCGGGCAAGTGTCTGAGCTGGGTATCGAAGATTGCCGCGGTGGCATCGATCACAACGTCGTTTTCGCGCAAGAGGGCCAGGAAGTCCCGCACTTCCTCACTATCCAGATTGAGGTTGCCGGCTTCGTCGCCGTACAGCGTGAAGCGGAGCTGCTTGCGTGTGTCTACGCGGTCGCCGGCCAGGAAATTCAGGAACACCATGTTGATGTGCTGAATTTCGTCATAGCCGGCTTGCACCGCCTGTTCGGCCGACATGAATGCGGGCACGTGGCCGCTCAGGCGCAGGCCATGCGAGTGGGCGCGCGCGGCGATTGGCGCCACCCAGTCGGGTTCGACGGAACTGTAAAGCTTGATCTGGATGTAGTCGTGCTCGGCAAAAAAGTCGACGCGCGCGAGCGCGTCGTCGAGCGTCTCTGCCGCCCAGCCGGATGCGTAGGGACCGGCCCTGTCTATAAAACCGGCACGATATGTGTTGGGACCGATGACCTCGCCCGAGTCGTACTTGGCCGTCAGCTCCATGATCTTGGCGTGCACACTGCCGATATCACGCACGTTCGTGACCCCGCCCGCGATGTTCAGCAGGCCGTCGGTCAGGGAAAAGTGTCCGTGCATGTCCCAGATGCCGGGCATCAGCGTTTTCCCCGTGGCGTCGATGCGTAAGGCGTCGCCGTCCTCTATCGGCGACTCCGACAGGTCGGCGATGACTCCGTCGGCGACACGGACATGGCGTGCGTTGAGTAGCCCGCCGTTAGCGACGTCGACGATGTCGACGTTTTCGATGACGAGCGACGCATCGACGCGATGTGCAAGCTCCGCACCCAATTCCGCGATGTAGCGACCTGCCTGCTCCGACTGAGCAGCGCTGAGCTCGGGCAGCAGCGACGGATCCCAGCCCTCGGGAATCATGCCGAGGAAACCGCCTCTGTCGTAGGCGATCAACCGCATCGAATCATCGAACCACAGATACCTCGGCGTGAAGTCTGGTCCGATGATCGCGAATAGCGCCAGCACACTGTCGCCGCCTGGCTTTGCGACTTTCTTTTGGAGAACTCTCTCGACTCTCGCGGTTCCGGACGGGAATAGCGGAATTTCGTTATCGAATTTCCTGGTTGCCGCTCGAACGAGTGACTCGAGGGCACCGAAAGCGATGCCGACATTGGGCAAATAGAAAGCCGGTTCATCGGTCGTCGCAGCTCCGTTGTCGCCAGTTGTGCGCCACGACGCAACGCCATCGGTGTAATCGAAGGCTTCGTCGATTGGGGCCATGAACGGTGAAATGCCGGTGATTTTCTGCGACGCAATCAGGCCGTCCCTGTCGAGCTGGATTGTCGAATTGACTGTCCACTTGCGGTTGTTCCAGTGCACGAATGACTCGTTCGTTACACGGCCGTCGCCGGTTCTGACAATCGTCGTGCTCCCTGCCGGGATCGCGCCTTCCATATACCAAGCGTACTTCGTCGTCGTTCCGACTCGAGCTTCGTCGGCGACCGTCGGGTCTTCCGGTTTTTCGCCGCAGGCGATAAATGCCAGCGAAATCAGTATCAGAAGTAAGGGGCGCCGTGGCGGGCGCATGGACAACGTCATCAGCGGAGGGTTCCGTTCTGGCGGAATTTGTCCGGCGATTCTTCCACATGTACCCGGAAATCGCGATGGTTCCCCCGGAAGCCGGTAATTCCGGCCGCTCTGACTGCGAGCCGACGCTGACGCCCGGATGGCGGTATACGCATGAGGGAATCTGCGGATTGATACACTGCCCGCACTCGGGCGCAATGGCAGAAACGGCCAGAGAGCTGCTATGAGCGCCACGTTGACCGCCCGCGACATCACGAAGATCTACCGCACGGGTGAAGTCGAAGTCCGTGCGCTGCGTGGCGCCAATCTCGATCTTTACGAGGGTGAGCTGGTCGTGATGCTGGGCCCTTCCGGGTCGGGCAAGTCAACGCTTCTGAACATCATCGGCGGGCTCGATACGGCGACCTCCGGCACGGTGCGCTTTCATGATCACGAGCTGACCGGCGCCGACGAGTCGGAGCTGACCCGCTTCCGGCGCGATCACGTCGGTTTTGTATTCCAGTTTTACAACCTTATCCCCAGCCTTACGGCCGAGGAGAACGTCGCTCTCGTCACCGAAATCGCGAAGCGCCCGTTGAATCCCGCCGAGGCGCTCGGCATCGTGGGGCTGGGCGAACGCCTGAATCATTTTCCGGCACAGCTCTCCGGCGGCGAGCAGCAGCGCGTTGCAATTGCACGGGCCATCGCAAAGCAGCCCGAGATACTGCTGTGCGATGAGCCAACCGGCGCGCTCGACAGCAAGACCGGCATTCTGGTACTCGAGGCAATCGACCAGGTCAACCGCGAGCTCGGTACAACTACGGCCGTCATTACCCATAACACCGTCATAGGTTCGATGGCCGATCGTGTGCTGCACATAGCCGATGGCAAGGTCGCGCATATCGAGGAAAATGCAGAGCGTCGCCCTCCCGCGGAGCTGGCCTGGTAATGCGCGCGATGGACCGAAAGGTGCTGCGCGACCTGTGGCATATGCGTGGCCAGGTACTTGCCATCGGGTTGGTCGTTGCGGCAGGCATTGCGGCGCTCATCATGTCGCTGTCGACACTCGAGGCGCTCGATGATACGACGGCAGCATATTATGAGCGTTACCGATTTGGCGAAGTGTTCGCGTGGGTCAAGCGCGCACCGGACCGCGTTGAGCAGCGAATCGCCGCCATACCGGGCGTGCGCACGATACAGACACGGGTATCGCGGTTTGCGACGCTCGATATCGAGGGCTTCGCCGAACCCGTGATGGGGCAGTTCGTTTCGATACCCGCGGCACGGCAGCCGGTATTGAATCAGCTCGTGCTGCGCAGCGGCCGCCTGCCCGAAGCGGGTGGCACGGACGAGGTCGTGATCAATGAACCGTTTGCGGAAGCACACGAACTCGCGACCGGCGACGAGATTGTCGGCGTGATCAACGGCCATCGCCGCGAGCTCCGCATCGTCGGGACCGCATTGTCGCCCGAATTTGTTTACGCACTGGGCCCAGGCGCTTTGATGCCGGACGACAGGCGTTTCGGGATCCTCTGGATGGGACACGACGCGCTTGCGGCGGCCTATGATCTGAAAGGCGCGTTTAACAGCGTCTCGCTGGACCTGGAGCGCGGTGCCGACACCGAGCGCGTCATCCAGCAACTCGACCGCGTGCTCGAGCGCTACGGCGGCGTAGGCGCAACTGCTCGTGAGGATCAGCTCTCCAATTGGTTCGTCATGAACGAGATGGAGCAGCTACGGACCGTGTCGATGATACTGCCGACGATCTTCCTGGTGGTGTCAGCCTTTCTGACAAACATGGTACTGGGGCGTCTGGTTGCAACCGAGCGTGGGCAGATCGGCCTCATGAAAGCATTCGGCTACTCGAGCACCGAGGTGGGTTTCCATTACGCAAGATTCGTTGTCGGGATCGTTCTCGTCGGCAGCGTTATCGGGATCGTGGCCGGAACCTGGCTCGGGCGCATGAACACCGAGATGTACACGGAGCTGTTCCGCTTTCCGCTGCTGGTCTACCGGCCGAGTATCTCCGCCATCGCGATTGCCGTCAGCGTCAGCCTCGCAGCTGCGCTGTTGGGCGCAGCCGGCGCGGTGCAGCGCGCAGCGCGCTTACCGCCGGCGCAGGCGATGAACCCGCCCGCACCGGCGGTGTTCCGCCGCCTGCGGCTGTGGGATACACGCGCGGCGCGCTGGCTCGATCAGGGCTCGCGAATCATCGTGCGCAATGTCCTGCGCTCGCCGATGCGCTCGGTGCTGACAATGCTGGGCGTCGCGGCATCCGTTGGTCTGCTGGTACTCGCGTTGCAATGGAACGATTCTCTGGACTACCTGGGACAAAGCTATTTCTTCCACGCTCAGCATCAGGACGTAACGGTAGGACTCGCCGAGCCACAGTCCGACACCATCGTTCGAGATTTCCATCATCTGCCCGGCGTGCTTGCCGTAGAGCCGATGCGCATCGTCAGTGCAGACCTCTCGGTCGGACCGATCACGCACCGCGGGTCGCTCACGGGACTGAAGAACGATGCGTGGCTGCAGCCGATATTCGATGACGCGACCGCGCGGGTCGTACCGGTGCCGGCCGACGGCCTTGTGCTCGGTACGGTCCTCGCCCACAAGCTCGGCGTGTCGATCGGTGACCGGGTTTGGCTCCAGGTGCTCGAAGGGCGACGGCCGGAGCTGGCGCTGCCGGTTGTCGGGCTCGTCGAAACCTACATCGCGATGCCGGTGTTCACGCATATTGATGCGCTGAACCGCATGCTGAAAGAACGCCCGAGCGCCGAGTACCTGAATATCCTCATCGATTCTCGTAATGTGGCGGCCTTTTACGCAAGGCTCAAGGAATTGCCACTGGTGTCGGCGGTGATGCTGCGTCAGGCCGCGATCGACTCGTTCTACGGCACGATAGTCGAGCACATCATGGTTTATATTACGCTGTTTTCAGGCCTCGCATGCGCACTCGGGTTCGGCGTGGCTTACAATAGCGCGCGAATTGCGCTCTCGGAGCGCGGCCGCGAGCTTGCGACGCTGCGTGTGCTCGGCTTCAGCCGCGCCGAAATCTCCTACATCCTGCTCGGCGAGACCGGGATTCTGATCGCGCTTGCGCTGCCGTTCGGCTGTCTGTTGGGGCGGGGTCTTTCGGAGGTCATGGCTGCAGAATTCGACACCGAGCTATTTCGTATTCCGCTGACGATCGAAGCTTCGACGTACGGGTTGGCTGTCGTCATCGCGCTTGCCGCGACGCTGATATCGGCGTTGGTCGTACGTCACCGCGTCGATCACCTCGATCTCATCGAGGTTCTCAAAACCCGGGAGTAAACCGTGACTGCAAATACGAAGCGAATCGTAATTTGGGCTGCCGTCATCAGCATTATCGTGATTGCCCTCGCGATAAGCTTCATGCCGAGACCCGTAATGGTTGATCTCGTTGACGTGCGGCCCGGTCCGCTCGTCGTGACGCTGGACGAGGAGGGAGAGACGCGCGTGCACGACGTTTACTCGCTCTCGGCTCCGGTTGCCGGGCGGGTGCAGCGTATCGATTGGCACGTCGGCGATCTGGTTACGGCGAATGAGACTGTACTGGCCCAGATCGAACCCGGAGACCCGAGCTTTCTGGACCCGCGCAGCGAGGCGCAGGCCCGCGCCGCAATCCAGGCCGCTGAGGCGGCACGCGATCTGGCCGCAGCGGCCGTGAAGGATGCCGAGGCGCAATACGAGTTTGCGCGCTCCGAATACGCGCGCATGCAGGAACTGATCGTCGAAGGTAGCGTTTCGAAACGCGACCTCGACAGCGCAGAGCGTGATTTCAAGGCGCGCCGCGCCGGGCTCGACACGGCTCGCGCGGCGCTACAGGTGCGTAACTACGAGCTCGAACTTGCCAGGGCGCAACTCGTTTCGCCGCTGCAGACCCGTGCGCCCCGGGCAAACTGCGAGTGCATACCAATCAGATCACCGGTCAGCGGCCGAATCTTACAGATCGCCGACCGGAGCGAGCGCGTCGTTCGCGAGGGCGACATGCTGATGCAGATAGGCGATCCGAAAGATCTCGAAATCGTCGTCGATTACCTGTCGATCGACGCGGTCAAAATCGAATCCGGTCAGCGCGTCATCATCGACAACTGGGGTGGCGAAGGGCCGCTCGAGGGACGCGTTCGGATCGTCGAGCCATTCGGCTTCCTTAAAATATCCGCGCTCGGCATCGAGGAGCAGCGCGTCAATGTGATTATCGATTTTGCGAACGATGCCGGGTGGGAACGGCTTGGGCATGGCTATCAGGTCGAATCGCGCGTGGTGCTGTGGGAAGCGGATGACGTCCTGTCAGTGCCGCTGACGGCGTTGTTCAGAGACGGCGACAGCTGGGCTTTGTTCGTCGAGGAGAACGGTCGCGCGAAACTTCGTCACGTTCAGGCAGGGCGCAGGAACGGCGTCATTGCGGAGATTCGTGAAGGCCTCGAGGAGGGCGATAAGGTGGTTGCGCATCCGAGCGACCGGGTTGCCGACGGCGTCAGGATTGCAAGCCGCGGATAGCAAGTGCGGCGCACGCACGGGCCCCACCCGGGGCCCCTGCGGCCGGGACCGAAGGCCGCAGTGATCCGATCCATCCGGGGCCCGCATCCGGAATGCGAACGACTGTTCCCGGCGTACTCGCTCGGAAGCCAGCGGCCGACCGGGAGGGTGCCCGTCAGGGGCTAGTCTTTACCCTCGCGTCGACCGCACTTCGTGGATCCAGTCACACTTGATGCCGGCCTTGGCATGATGCTTGCTGATCGCCTTGCGGTCTGGTCCCTTCAGGACGCAATAGATCTTGTTGTCTTTCTCGCTGAACAGGATGTCGTGATGCGTGACGCCAAACTCGTCGGGGGGGGCGTTCTGCAACTTGTTCAGCTCTTTCGCCGTAAACGGCTTCATGGGATGTGAATCGATGAACGTCGGCACGGTTATAACCTCCTCCCACCGGGACGGCGGGTGTTTGTCGAGCGCCCCCCGGCGGTGAGAAATCCGGGATAGGAAAGGCGTTCGATTCGAACTCGTAGCGTCGGTTCTTTGCTGCGCCCTAAGTATAGACGGGCAGTCGGAGTGCGCGAGGCCGCAGCGGCGGCAGCGTGGATTGACGTCAACTATTCTGCATAAAAGCATGATATCCATACGTTCCGGGACGACTAGGTACTCGCAATTGTCCGCGCTCGCTGTGTGTATCGGCTGGTATTCGGGCCCGACGTATCGGCGGGGCGAATCTACGGTTCACGCGGCGACTGCGTGGATAACAGCTGGCTGACGGCGCTCGGTTCGTTAGTCGTGCGCACAATCGCCTCGTGCACAGTCGACCGGCCAATCAATCTCGAACAGCGGTCACTCGACGCGATCACCCCGTATGCGGTGATCCGTCTGCTTCTCCACGGCCGGGAACCGCTGATTGCATTCGTGTCCATGTCCAGCCAACGGCCAGCGTCGGGCCAGCTATGCGCCGTGTGCTCTAGCGTCGCCGACTGTTTCAATCTACTCAATATACTCAATCTTCTTCATTGCGAGGCGCTGCCGCACCTGACGCACAGGATTGTCCGCAAAGAGGTTTGCCATATCCGGAGCGAACTATTTTCAGCAAGGGAGCCAAGAGCGCCACTGCTTCACTAATTTCTGTGACGACACATCGTGACATACATCGCTTTCCACAGCGGCTGCAATTTCGGCTTGTGCATCATGTGATGGGACGTCCGGACCAATCGATTTCTACGATTAATCAAAGGCCTTTCCGGTCGCACCGCAATCGCAGTCTGCCCTGAGAGAACCTGTGAAAAGCGGAGCGAGTCAAGAAACTAACGAATGCAAATGGAGAGCGGACTTACGACTAACGATCGATGCGACAACCTATATGCTAATCTGCAACCGTACGACGCGGAATCGCCGAATGTCGGATCCGATTTTTATCGATCGCCCCGAACCGTCGAGCAAGCTGAACGGTTTCCTGGATGCCGCACTTGGAGGCGAGGCCGTCGTTTGTCTATTAGAAGGAGAAGCCGGATCGGGCAAGACGCGTCTGCTGCATCACTTCGCTTCGTGCGCACAGGCTCGACGCCCGGATCTTTTGGTTGCCTACGGCACATGTGATTCGTTTACGGGGATTGGCGACGCGTATCTTCCGTTTCGGGAAATCCTGAAGGTTTTGACCGGAGATGTCAGCGAAAGTCTGGCCGAAGGCAATACGAACCGGGAGAATGCATCCAGGCTCACGCGCTTTATTCGCATGTCCGCTAAAGCGTTGGCCGAGAATGGTCCCGACCTCGTCGATATTTTCGTTCCCGGCGGTGCGCTCGTCGCTCGACTGGGCGGCAAGGCGGCACAAAACTTCCCCTGGTTGGACAGGCTTACCCCAAATATCCTTAGACCCGCCGTGCCGTATGCCGGGGACTTGAGCCACGACAACGTATTCGAGCAGTACGCTCAGGTACTGGAAGCGATGTCAGCGCAGTGTCCGCTGTTGCTCCTCATCGATGATTTGCATTGGGCGGACCAAGCATCTCTCGGTCTTCTTTTTCATTTGTCGAGGCGCCTAATCAATGATCCGGTATTGATCGTCGGTGCTTATCGAAAAGAAGAACTTAGCCGAGACAGTGCGAGCGGTATCTCTCTCAAGCGACTAATCGGTGAGCTTAAGCGAATTTACGGAGACGTGACTCTGGATCTCGACGAAATGGTTTCCAGAGAGTGGCTCGATGCCTACGTCGCAAGCCGAAGGAATAGACTCGGTCAGGATTTCCGCGATGCGTTAAGTCATCATACCGAATGCAATCCTCTATTCACGGTCGAGTTGCTGCAGCATCTTGAAGACATAGGAATTTTGGTTGGCGACAGCGAAGGTTTTTTAACGCTTGGCCGGCCCGTCGACTGGAATTCGCTGCCCTCACGAGTTTCTGGAATCATAGAAGAGCGGATCAGCCATCTTAGCGAATTCGAGCAGCAGTTGCTTAAAGTTGCATGTGTCCAGGGGGAGAGGTTTGTCGCCGAGCCAATTGCAGACATTGTGCAGAAAGAGCTGCCAAGCATTGTCGAAGCACTGAGCGGGCCACTGCAGCACGACCAGTACATCGTTATGGGGATCGGTATACGCGAGATAGGACAAAACAGTCTTTCACTCTACAAATTTCGCCACAATCTATTCCAGCGATATCTGTATCGGCAGCTCGACGAAGTCGAGCGCATTCATTTGCATGCTCGAATCGCTCACGGCTTGGAGAGGCTGGCCGGCGATTCGGCAGAGTCGTTCGCAATAACATTAGCGCGGCATTTCGCAGAAGCCCGGCTATGGGAGCCGGCCGCGAAGCACTGCGTGCAGGCCGGCAACCGTACGGCTCGGACGGCCGCTCCTGAAGAAGCGATCGCGCATTATGAGATGGCCCTTGCTTTATCCGATGAGCACGCGCTCGGCCGCGAACAGGGCATCGAGGTGGCGACGGTAGCTGAGAGACTTGCGGGTCAGTATGAGCTGTGCGCGAGACACAGAGATGCCGTCCGAGCATATGAAAATGCCCTCGCCCACGTAGACGGCCTGCTCGACGAGGCACGGCTGCTGCGAAAGCTGTCGTTACCGTATCAGCGAATCAATGCGTACAAGAAATCGCAGGCCATGTTGGATGAAGCCGAGAAAAGACTCGAGTCGGCGACGGAAGAAGAAACACGCACAGCCTGGCAGGAATGGATAGAGATTCAGATGCAGCGAGGCTGGATTTGCTATTGGCGAAATGAACCGGAGCTGCTTCGGGCCGTACACGATCAATTGAAGCCGAAGATAGAAAGCTGGGGATCAGAGACGCAAGCGCTACAGTTTGAACTTTCGCAGATCAGGTTGGGGCTCCGCGACTGTGCATACCATGTCGACGATGAGTTGGTTGAGCTTGCACGCCTTTCGTATGCCCGATTACCGGAGCATGCGTCAGATTTTCTTCGTGCGGATTGTACATTCATGCTCGGATTCGTACTCCTATGGTCAGATGAGTATCACGAAGCTGCGAAGGTCCTCGATGAGGCTCACGATTATTGCCGGCTCTGCGGCGATATCGTGCTCAAGAATCGCTGTCTTAACTACCTGTCGATTGCAAAGCGCCGTTTGGGCGTAGTCGATGATGTAGACAGCCTGGTACCGAAATGCATCACGCTGAGCGAAGCGATTAGCGCCTACGATTATCTTGGCCTTGCGTGGAGCCAGCGCGCATGGGTTGCCTGGCGGAATGGCAAAAGCGAGGAGGCGCAAGAAGGGATCGGGCGCGCGCTCCAAATCTGGCGAGAGAAGTCGCCTGCGTTTCCGTTGCAGTGGCCGGCCTTATGGGTAGCCGTCGCGTTGGCGGAAGAACGAGGCGATCGGGTACGAGCCGTCGAGTATATCGCCAAAATGAATGATCGATCGCTGGCGCGCCAGCCAGAGCCGGTAATCGCGCAGTTGACAACGGTCCTTGCTGCAGCAAGCAATTCGGCAGAATTGGCCAGTGAGATCGCAGAGGCAGTTAATCTTGCTGAACGCTATGCGCTGCTGTGAGAAGCGCATGTGCTTACTATCGAGTGGGCTAGCTCAATGCGCCGGTATTTTGGGCCCGATCGGCCAGCCGTCGTGAGGTAATCTATTTGCGCAGCGAGGCGCGGGTCGACTAGCCGACGACGTGATGTTTCCCGATCACGTGCACACTGCTTGCTTGAGGCCCCTCGTCACCTGCTTCCTCGACGAAGCGCACCTCGGCGCCAATCTCGAGCTCGTCGAACTCGGCATTCACGACGGAGTTGCGGTGAAAATAGATCTCACGGCCACCGCTGTCGGTGATCCTGCCGTAGTCGTCTGTCGGGTGCAGTTCGGAAATCCTGCCGTGCGGCGGGGTTTCGTGTACTTTGATCTTTCCCTGCGCCTCGCGAAGCTGATTCTTGAGCTGGCGCCGGGCCGCGTCGAATGCATCGCGAATGGCAACATAGACGTCCTTGTGTGCATGTTTGTCGTTCGGCATTCGGCTGACGACCACCTCGCCCGTTGGCGTCCTTACGTCAATAACGACGTGGTAAAGATTGCCCTTGTGGCGGTGCCGGTGTCCCATTTCGATCGTGACCCGGCAGCTCGTGATTCTGTTATCGAGACGTTCGAGCTGTTCGGCGCGCTTCCGGACGGCCGCCTCCACGGCCGCCGACGGTTCGATATTCCGAAATCGTATCTGCAGGGGTATTTGCATTTTTGGAGCTACTTAACTCATTGGTTGTCCAGGTTTGTACGCTGTAGTCACGCAGGCTGGCTATTCGAAATATCACGTATGTGCATTTTTCCGGATTCCACCATCGAGCGGAATAGTCGGATACTGGCAGAGTCTTGGCGTTCGGGCGAATGATGATCGATAGGGAAGCAGCGACGGCCGCGGCCGGTCGAATCATGACGGACTTCGCCGAACGTACCGGTCTGGCCGGCACGACGCGCCCGCCGCAACGCTACCTGTGGACCGATGCATATGCGGTCTGCAACTTTCTCAGCCTGTATCGGCGGACGGGTGACCGGTCGTTCGAGGATCTTGCCATCGCCCTGATTGACCAGGTGCACAATATTCTCGGCCGGCATCGCGAAGACGATCCGCGTGCCGGCTGGATCAGCGGCCTCGACGACGCCACCGGCCGGGCTCATCCGACCGCAGGCGGCTTGAGGATCGGCAAGCGACGCAACGAGCGCGGTCGCGATGACCGCGTCGACGAACGTCTCGAATGGGATCGGGATGGCCAGTATTTCCACTATCTGACCAAGTGGATGCATGCGCTCCGTCGCGCCGGTGAGGTCACCGCCGACTCACGCTACTGCCGCTGGGCCATCGAGCTCGCGCAGGCCGCGCACGCCGGCTTCACGGTTTCCTACGGACCAGGCGGCAAGCGCCTGGTCTGGAAGATGAGCATCGATCTGTCGTACCCGCTCGTACCGTCGATGGGCGCCCACGACCCGCTTGATGCCTGGGTCACGTATGAGGCGCTCGGTCTGTGCGCAGCGCGATTCGAGGAGGATCCCGCGTTGCCCGAGCTCGATAAGGAAAGCGCCGAGGCGGCGGCGATGCTCGAAGGTCGGCACTGGCACACCGACGATCCGCTGGGAATTGGCGGCCTGTTGTTCGACGCTGGCCGGGTCCTTCAACTGCTCGCGGCCGAACGGCTCAATAACGGCGAAGTTGCGGAAGCGCTCGCCCGAACAGCCCTCGAGAGTCTCGAATCCTTTATCGCTCACAAGCAGCTCACGGATCCTGCCGAATACCGGCTGGCCTTTCGTGAGCTGGGCCTCGCCATCGGTCTCCGGGCGGTTCCGGGAATGCACGCCCTTCTCCAAGCCAACCGCGGCGTTGCCGACTCCGGCCTGCTTCGGGTGGTTGCCGGCCTGGCGAAGCATGCATCGCTCGGCGACGACATCGAGACGTACTGGTTACGGCCGGAGCATCAGCAGCTGCGGACCTGGGAGGAGCATCGCGACATCAATGCGGTCATGCTCGCGACGAGCCTCGTGCCCGACGAGTTCCTTGTAGCGTGACGCCGGTGACCGGCGGGCAAAATGGTAAACAGGCCGCGTCGCACGAACTCGCGGCTCGCCTCGAACGTCACGTTCGCACGCTCGCGGAAACGATTGGCGAACGCAATGTGTATCGCTCGGCGGCACTGACAGAGGCCGAGGCGTACATCGCCGATCAGTGGCAGGCGATGGGCTACGCCGTAGACCGGCAGACGTACGAGGTACATGGCGTCTCCTGCTCCAACGTAGAGATCACGCGTCCCGGCGACCGCCATCCCGACGAGATCCTGCTGATCGGCGCGCACTACGATTCCGTGTTCGGCAGCCCGGGTGCAAACGACAACGGCAGCGGTATTGCGGCGCTGCTCGAGATGGCGCGCGGATTCGCGGCCGCTGCGGCCGATCGTACCCTGCGACTCGTCGCCTTCGTGAACGAGGAGCCTCCGTTCTCCTTTGGCGAGCACATGGGCAGCATGCGCTACGCTCGAGCTGCGCGCGATCGGGGTGACGCGATCCAGCTCATGCTGTCCCTCGAGACGATCGGCTGCTATAGCGACCGGCCGGGAAGTCAGGGCTATCCGCCGTTTTTTCGCCGCTTTTATCCGGACACCGGTAATTTCATCGCCTTCGTTTCCAACTTTCGGTCGCGCCGCGCGCTCAAGCGGTTCGTCGCGGCATTCCGAAGGCACTCGGATTTTCCAACCGAACACGTGGCAACGTTCTCGTGGATTCCCGGCGTGTCATGGAGCGATCATCAGTCCTTCTGGCGCTATGGCTATCCGGCGCTGATGGTCACGGACACCGCGTTCTATCGCTATCCGCATTACCACACGTCAGCGGATACCGCGGATCACCTCGACTACGTGGCGATGGGGGCGGTCACCGAAGGCCTCGAGCGCGCAGTGCTGAATCTGGCGTCGATGCGCTGATGCAATCAGGAGATTGGCCTCCATATGGCACTGTGGAGACCCCGAAGATCCCGAAAATCGGTACTCGCTCACAATTCGATGCGCGGCTCTATTCCATAATAACGCTATCCAGACCGATTGGCCGGATCGGGCGGCCAGGAGCTACGCATGCGAGACGTGTCCATCGACCGAATCATGACTACGAACCCTGTCACGATCGGGCCCGACGACCCGATCAGCGCGGCTCGCGAACTCTTGGATTCGCACGACCTGAATCACCTGCCTATCGTCCTGGACGGCAAGCTCGAGGGGATCTTGTCCACGTCGGATATGCTCAAGTTTTTTCTGCTCGACGAGGAGTCGACCTTGCTCGACTCAATTCAGGTACGACGCTTCATGCAGGTGAATCCTGTGGTGCTGACATCGGACGCGAATCTCCGCGATGCGGCTACGAAACTGTCGGGCGGGAACTTCCATGCGCTGCCGGTCATCGAACCGGACCGCACTCTCGTCGGCATCGTGACCTCGACCGACCTGATCGAATATCTGTTGAAACAGATTCCGACCGGTGACGGCTCGTTACGCACGCATCAGTTGCCGAGCGGCGCGGCAATGCCTGGCGACATCGACGTGATGGCCGCGATCCACGAAGTCGAGCAGACGAAAGCCAGTGGCGGCGACCTCAGCGACCTCGAAAAAGCGATTCTGATTCTGCACGAACGCAACCGCCAGCTCGGCGGCGTGCTGCAGGCGGCCGAGCGCTACGTTCGCAGCGGGCACGCAGAGCAGGAGCACACGATGCTCGTAAAGCGCCTGGCCGAAGTGTGGGACGCGGCGCCGGTACTGAATCTGTAGTCGTCGACGCTCGCAGCTCTGATAGCGATTCGGTGAATCGCAGCATTCAAATAGTCCCTTGTCCGTTCTCGACGCTGCTGTTGCCATGGGGTGCGCGGCCCTTGTGCAGACAGCTTCCGCTCCGCACTCGTATGGTGCATCTGCGGCAAGCGCGCGACACGCGCCGCTTGAAAATCTGTGCGCAAACAGCGGCTTGTTGTGCAACGCGTTTGTGGCACAGATGCTGCATCGTCGTAGCCAACCGAATCACGCCGAGGCCGACTTAGTCGGTTTGAGGAGATTACAGCGGGGTGGCAGCTATGGCGGAATCGGCGCAGAGACTCTCGATGCGGCACTACGCGGACCTGAGCAGGCGTTACGATGGGCGATTGCGCGTCATCGCGAAACAATCCGTTACCGTCTGGTTCAACCAGGAACGGCTCGACAAGTTATTGGCGGAATATGTCGGAGCATTGGAAGACTGCGAGCTCCTGTATGCCATCGACGTTTCGGGGCGACAGATCAGCTCCAACATTCATGCGGACTCCATAGATTCGAATGCTTACGGTCAGGATCTGTCCGATCGTCCGTATGCGATGAGGGTGTCCCTGTTGAACGACGCGGCACTGCGCGGTGGATTCGCCTGCGAAGCCTACGTGAGTAAGGCCACCCAGTCGGAGTGCATCACTATAATGTATGGCGTGACGTCAGGAACGTCTCTGATGGGCTTTGTAGCCGCTGACATCAGGCTGCAAGCCTGACCGAGACGAGTTTCAGGCGGCCCACGGCCGACAATTGCTGTGTCCTGCAGGCGAGGTGCGAGAGGTCCCGGTCGAGCCAATATCGAGGCCCGAATTCTTGCTGGAAGCATCGCTCCAGGCCGGCGATGGACTACCCGACGCCGGGACCGGTCGTCAGGCTGCTTTGTGCATTCTCACGCCTCGACTCGGCCCCGACGACCGTTGGGGCGATCGGGCGCAGCAGTCTCAGGAACGCGAATAGGTCCCGACGAGGCGGTTCATCGCAGTCACGCTGGGCTCGATGCGCTCGAGCAGTTCCCACATCGAGAGGCCCGCCGGCAGGTCGGGGTCGGAATCGAGGGCAAGCAGCCAGAAGAAGTAGTGGTGCGTGCCGTGGCCCTCGGGCGGCATCGGACCGCCGTAGCCGGCGTTACCGAAATCATTGACGCCCTGGACGTAGTCGCCGACACCTTCGGCCAATCCGGTCACGGCGCCCGGAATTCCATAGAGCACCCAGTGCACGAATCCGTAGGTGCCGGGTTTCACGAGCGGCGCGTCCGGATCGTGACAGACAAGCGCGAACGACTTCGTGCCTGCCGGGGCGCCGGACCACGATAGTGCGGGCGATTCGTCCTCGGCCTCACCGGTGTGTTTCTTCGGGATCGCTCCCCCGTTGTCGAACGCGGAGCTCGTTAGCTGCATGCCGGACAATGCGAAACCCATGATGACATCTCCTTGTTGTTAGCTCGCCGGTTGCTTTCTCGATATATGCTTCTCGGGAGCAAATGGCAATACGATGTTTCCGACATGACCGGACAGGTGGCGGTGACTAAACGGCTCAGGTCTCACCGTCTGTGATCAGGCACGCTCGTCGATGCGCCACAGCCCGGCATCGCACGCCGCCGCACGGGCGGCCGCCATTTCGGCGCCACTTGGCCGCCGGTCGATCGTTCGATATTTCCTGGACTGGCCCACCATATGCAGCGGGCGGTACTGATCCATGATGTTGATATAGGTATCGGGCGAGATTTCTTTTGCGAGCCAATTGAAAATAAGCCGTGCATCCTCGATGTGACCGGGCATAACGAGATGCCGTACGAGGAGGCCGCGCTTGGCAAGCCCGTCGGTTCCGAACCTGAGGTCGCCGACCTGTCGATGCATTTCCTTGATGGCTTCCATCGCGCGGGCGGGATAGTCCTTGGCTTTCAGGTAGGCGCGCGACGGCTCGTATGTGATGAACTTGAAGTCGGGCATGTAGATGTCGACAAGGCCGTCCATCAGCTCGAGCGACATGAGCGAGTCATAGGCGCTGGTGTTGTAGACGATAGGCAATTCGAGTCCGTGCGGCACGGCCTCGGCGATCGCCTCGACGACCTGCGGCGCGACGTGCTCGGGAGTGACGAAGTTGATGTTGTGGCAGCCGCGCTCCTGCAGCGCGAGCATCAGGTCCGCGATTTCCGCGCCGGACAGCTCGCCGCCTGACTGCTGCTGCGAGATGTCCCAGTTCTGGCAAAACACGCAGCGCAGGTTACACAGGCCAAAAAATATCGTGCCGGATCCGTTCCAGCCGCGCAGGCAGTCCTCCTCGCCGAAATGCGGAAACGCGCTTGAAACTACAGCATGCCGCCCGGTGTTGCAGACCTTCGCTCGGTTCTCGAGCCGGTTGACGTGGCAGTTGCGCGGACACGCGCAGCAGTCTTCGAGCTCGGCGAGCGCGGCTTGGACCCGCGACGTTAACGCACCGCGCCTGAACACGTCGAGATAGGCCGGCTCGAAGTTGGTAACCAAAAACCGTGGCTCGACTTCGCGGGCCGGCCGCGGCGATGTCATGAAACGAGACATAGGTGGTCTATTCTAGTCCAGACCAGATCAATATCGGGGGGGCAGCGGCCGAAAGTCGTCTGCCAGTCGGACCGACACGATAGTCACTGGGTTTCCGTGCCGTCATTTCCTGATAATTAGGTAATTATACGAATAGTTGGATCGGGTGAACCAAACTAGGGTTTTTTCATGTATGCGAACAGCTTCAACGGGCTTCGCTGTTTGCGACCCTCCATCGCTTTAATCACTTGCGTCCTGGCCGGCACTCTCGTGTTGGGCCTCGTTTCATGCGCGGCAACGAGCGATGAAGCCCCACCTTATAGCGTCGAGGAAGGTGCGGTAGACGATTCGACGTTCCTCGGGTGGCGGGTCTTTCACTCTACCTGTCACGGCTGCCACGGTGTCGATGCCCTCGGCACCGTTGTAGCCCCGAATCTCGTGGAGCGGGTTACCAGACTCTCGTCGCGGGATTTCAGCGTCAAGGTCCTCTCGCGATATCGAATAACGACGAGCGCACAGGCGGCAGGCAGCGACGATCGGACCGAGCTGCGCGAAGCATTCCTGGAGCAAGTGTTGCGTCGCGAGCGGGGGGATGTGCTGATGCCGGCCTGGGAGCAGGACGCCAACGTCAAACCGCACGTGCTGGATATCTATGCTTATCTGCGCGCGCGGGCGGATGGTGTTCTGGGACCGGGACGCCCGCAGCGCAGGTCCGACAATCGCTAGCAGAACCCACGAGCCGCCGTTGGGTCTCGTGCGCAATCATTAAGAAAACCATAACATTCGGATTCCGATTTCAGCGGCCACATAGCCCACCGTAACTGCATTCTTGCCTTACCAATTGGCCCGCCCCGGTTCCGGCGAAGGCTGCAGTTAGCTCACGAGTTCCGAGAACGGCGAGTACGTGTCGGAGAGGCCCAGCGCCTCGGCCACCGGCGCGAATGTCAGGCGTCCGGCGTGGGTGTTGACGCCTCTTGCGAATCCCGGATCCTCGACGAAACTTTGCAGACCACTCTCGGCGAGCCGCAACACATAGGGCAACGTTGCCGACGTCAACGCAATAGTCGATGTCCTGGGATACGCTCCCGGCATGTTGGTGACGCAGTAGTGAATTACGCCGTGCTGTTCGAACACCGGCTCGGAATGCGAGGTCGGTCGTGACGTCTCGATGCAGCCTCCCTGGTCGATGCTGACATCGATAATTACGGAGCCCGGCTGCATCTCGCGGACCATGTCGTCGGTGACGACATAGGGCGCACGCGCACCGGTTACCAGGACTGCGCCGATGAGCACGTCGGTATCCGCAAGATGCTGCCGAATATTGTCGGGCGCCGACAGGACGAAATTCAGGTGCGGTGAAATCTCCTGCTGCAGTTCCGGCACCCTGTCACTGTGCCTGCCGCAAATGAAGGTGTCGGCACCCAGGCCGACAGCGGCTTTCGCGGCGTGACGGCCGACGACGCCGTCACCGACGATGAGCACCTTGCCGTACTTCCGGTCGAGAATCGTACCGAGCAGGACGCCCTTGCCCCGGTTGAAGCGGGCGAGATAGTAGCTGCCTATCGTCGCCGCCATGTGGCCGGCGACGGCGCTCATCGGCTTCAGCAGCGGCAGCGCGCCGCTCGCATCCTCGACGGTTTCGTACGCGACGGCCGTTACCCGATTCTCCAGCAGGGCAAGGGTCAGGCTCTCGTCGACGCCCGCTAGGTGAAAGTAGGTAAAGATTAACTGACGGTCGAGGTGGGAGTATTCGCTGGGCAGCGGCTCCTTGACCTTCAGCACGAGCTCCGAGGCCCACGCTTTGTCGACCGTCACGCTCTCGGCGCCGGCAGCCTGATAGTCCGCGTCGGCAAACCCGGAGCGCGCGCCGGCTTCTTTCTGTACCCGAACCCGATGGCCCGCCCGGGTCAGCGCCTTCGCGCCTTCCGGCGTAAGGGCAACGCGATTTTCCTTGTCTTTGATCTCCTTGATCACGCCGACCTGCATCGGAATTCTCCTGGCGGTGCCGTGACTGATCGTGGGCACCCTAACGGTTACGGTCCGCGAGCTTTCAGCCTCGTTACCAGCGCCGTTGCAGCACGTCCTCGATCTCGGCGACCTGTCCCTCCGTCACGGGCTGGAATCTGCCGAGCCTGCAGGGAATCTCCGTTCCCCACCCCGAACCCCAGTGCCACGGCCAGCGCCGGTACCACGGCCAGTCGAACCAGTCGCCCGCGTAAAACGTGTCCGTGTCGCAGATGCGGCCCCACGACACGCTCTTTACGCGCAGCATCGTCGAGTAGCGCAGGTCGGGGCAGCGCGTTCGCAGGGTATTGAGCCAGAGGCGGTTGCGACTGCCCTGAAACAGGATCCGCCGGTCGTCCAACACGCGAAAACCGCGGGACTCGGCATCCGAGAGACAGCGCTTGGTTTCGCCATACTCGGTGGGGTCGAGCGGGGCGCTGAGTATCTCCGCGATGTCCTGTTCCATCGTCTCGCGCCGCGCCTGCGCCTCGGGCGATGTCGCGCAGCCTGACAGCGACACCGCGGCGGCCAGCGCCGCAAAGGGAATTCGACCGCTTGCTCTCATCGCCTATCCTCGTTGCGAATGCCTAAGAAACCAAGGTGGCATCAGTCGGTGACGGTTAAATCAGGGATTGTACGTAGAGAGGACAGTGTCTTTCGCGACGGCGTGTCGCGACAAATTAAAGTCAGATGAAATCCAGTCGGACGCTCTTGCTTACCAGCTGCGGACCCGTCCCGTGTCGAGGTGCACGAAATCGGACGATGCGTAATAGCCGACGCCGCCGCGCCGCAATGCAAGCGCCTGATCCCGCAGCGCCTGTGTGTCGACACCCTCGAGCCTGACGTCGATCGCCTTGCCAAGCAGGTGCTGACTTTTCTTCGCGACGCCGCTTTTCTTACTCCGGCCGCGCAGCATTTCGTTCGTCGTCGGGGACCGGTAGGCTGACACGACGTGGTAAGCGCCATTGGTTCCGAGCGCCGCGCGCACGTCATAGATCAGATCCAGGAGCTCCGGATCCATCCTGACGATATCGCCGGTGCGAAAATCCGAGAGGAAACGATTAATCTTCTGGAGCGCCGTCGGATCGTAGGCGCCGTTTCGAGCGTAAACGACATTGAGCCGCTTGCCGGTGTGCGTATGATAAAAAGACAGGCGCCTCTCGTCGCTGGCAAGCGTGCGCTTGCCGCCGGCCATCAGCGCTGCAAGGCCAAGAACAACAAGCAATGGCAATAAAACGTATGTATTTCGCATGGCTGTCTGTGACGTACGATCGGCTTGCCGCCGTGAACCGTGTCGTCAAGTATCAATAAATGACGCCGACAGCGCAAATTTCAAGCAAAGCAGTCGGCAACGGCGCCGTATCGCACGCTCGGCGGGGACTCGCCACGCGCTCGGCAGCGTTATGTCTGCATTGCGCCGCCGCGGCCCTGACAATGCTCTTCTGGTGCGGGCCCGCGCCCGCGCAGGTTGCCTCGCCGGCAGAAATCCGGACCGAGATCGAACGCCTCGTAAATGCCGGGCATTTCAGCGGGATCGCTGCCCCGATCGCCGCCCGTGACCTGATCGCCGAGGTCTACGCGCGCCGGCAATTCGCCGCGGCGTGGCGTGATCCGGATCGTGTGCGGGAGCTCCTGGCGGCGGTTCAGGCGGCGTACGACCACGGTCTCGAGCCCGCCGACTACCATCTCACACGGATTGGCGAAGTCACTGTATCGGTAGATAGCGTCTCGTCGGCTCCGGCAGCAGCGGGTCGTGACCTGCTGCTCACCGACAGCCTGATACGCCTTGCGTATCACGTTCGGCTCGGCAAGGTGAACGCCGGGACTCTGCATTCTCGCGTCGACTTCGGCGCGCCGCTCGGTGCGGAAAGCCCCGCGGAAACGATTGCCATGCTCCTCGAGGCGCGCGATCTAAAGACCAGCATTCGCGCGCTTGCTCCTCTTTCTGCGAAGTATGCCGGCCTGATGGCGCAGCTTCGTCAGTACCGGTCCCTGGAAGCGGCAGGCGGCTGGCCAACGGTGCCTCACGGGCCGACGCTCAGACCGGACACGACGGACCCGCGTATCGCCGTGCTGGCGAAGCGGCTGGCCGCAAGCGGCGATCTCGCCGCAGGTTATGAGAAGGATGAGCTCTATGACGCGGTTTTGCAGGCCGGAGTACGCCAGTTCCAGCTCCGTCACGGCCTGGACGCGGATGCACTGGTCGGACCGCAGACCGTGCGGGCGCTGAACGTTCGTGTAGACCACCGCGTCGATCAGATTCGCCTTGCGCTCGAGCGACAGCGTTGGCTATCGGTTGAGGGCGACGAGTACGTGCGGGTCAACGTCGCAAGCTTCAACGCTGAAGTCGTGCGCGCCGGAGAAACCGTCTGGACGACACGGGTGATCGTCGGAACCGTTGACGACAAGACGCCGATATTTCGATCCGCTATACGACACGTCGTATTCAACCCGACGTGGACCGTTCCGCGCAGCATAGCCACCGAGGAAATACTCCCGCGGATAAAGAGAAACCCGACATACCTGGCGCGGGGAGGCTACGATGTGTTTGATTCATCGGGCGTGAGCATCGATCCGGCTGGGGTCGACTGGGACACCGTAACGCCGCAAACGTTTCCGTACACGCTCGTGCAGCGCCCGGGACCGCAGAACGAACTGGGTAAAGTGAAATTCATATTCGCCAATGACTTTTCCATCTGCATGCACGACACGCCGTCCAGATCGCTCTTCGACCGGAGCGCTCGCGCGTTCAGCCACGGCTGCATCCGCGTAGAGAGGCCGACCGAGCTGGCGGAAATTGTGCTGGCTCGCGACGGCTGGAGCGGCCAGCAGATCGGGGAACGGATCAGTTCCGGCAAGACGAGTACCGCCTTTTTGTCGGAGCCGATGCCACTCGTCCTCGTTTACTGGACCGCCGACATCGGCGCAGACGGCAGCATGAACTTCTTCCGTGATTTCTACGAGCGCGATGTCGCGCTGCTGCGCCAGCTGAATCAGCCGCTGGACAGGGCCTTGACCCAGCGACGGGCCGGTAGCGACCGATAGCAGGGACAGGAGCGCCGCGGTGAACAGGAACACGGATATTCAGGTATCCATGGACGATGCCAACGGACGGGCAATCGCGTTTCTGCTGCTCGGCGTCGCGGGCGGCCTCGGCCTGGATCTGTGTGCCAAGGGCCTGCTCGAAAGATATCCGCTGGAACAGTTCGTGTTTCTGCGCAGCCTGATCGGCCTCGCGATCTTTATTGTGCTGGCGCGGCAGTTCGGCGGCATTCGCGGACTCACAACCCGCCGCTGGCCCTGGCACGCGCTGCGGACGCTGCTCGCGGTGGGCACGATGTTCGGTTTCTTCTACGCCCTTGCCCGGATGCCGCTCATTGATACGTTGACGCTCGGTTTTACGGCGCCGCTGATGGTCACCGGGCTGTCCTGGCTGCTGCTCAAAGAGCATGTTGGCTGGCGACGGTGGGTCGCCGTTATCGCCGGATTCGTGGGCGTCCTTGTCGTCCTGCGCCCGGGCGCGTCCGCCGTTTCGCCAGCTGCGCTCTCCTGTTTGTTCGCTGCGTTTTGCTACGCCTGCCTCGCGATAACCGCGCGCAAGCTGGGCACCACGGAATCAAGCTACGCGCTGTCGGTCTACGTCATTGTGGGGCCTTTGATCATCGCCGCTGTGCTCCTCGGTAAGAGCAGCTGGGTCGCGCCGGATGTGTTCGGCTGGGTCTTGTTTGTCGCGGCCGGCATCTGCTCCGTCGTCGCCTGGATCGGCATCATCGGTGGCTACCGGCGTGCCGCGCCCGCGCTGCTCGCGCCGTTCGAATACACGGCCCTGATTGGTGGGGCAATCGCCGGCTACCTGATCTGGGGCGAGGTCCCGGATAGATGGGTCATCGTCGGTTCCGCGCTGATCATCGGCTCCGGCCTGTTCGTCGCCTATCGTGAAATCGGCACAAGCGCGTCTCTTCGGGACGCGGACCAGGCGGCTCGGCCGGTCTTGCCAGCTGTGCGCCCGTGACGGGCTAGAGGTGAAACGTGAAAAAGTCTGAAGACGTACGAAGTGTGCCCAGGCCCCCGGATCGCAATCAACGGCGCGACCCCCTGCCGTGGCAGAAACCGAAACCGACGTGCGACGATCCGGGCTGCGAGGCCGCACTCCGCGCGGTTATGCGCAGTCCGTCATACATTCCGGTCGTCGAAGATGCGGACTATCTCAACGAGGGCAGCACTCGCGGAGTACGGCTGCAGCTCGACTATTCGAAACCGGAGCGCTTGCTGAGTGAGCACGGCGTTCACAGCACGATCGTGGTCTTCGGCAGTACAAGAGTTTGTGAGCCTGCGGAGGCTCGGCGAAGGGTGGCGGAATTGACCGAGGCGCTGTCTGCGAATATGGAAGACACGGATATTCGCAGGCGCGTCAAAGTTGCGGAACGCATCCTGGAGAAAAGCCGTTACTATGATATAGCGCGCGAATTTTCCCGTCTGGTTACAGCGGCGGGCAGAGAATCGCAGGGCCCGCAGCTCGTTGTTGTAACGGGAGGCGGCCCCGGGATAATGGAAGCCGCCAACCGGGGAGCGCACGATGCCGCCGGAAAATCCGTCGGCTTGAATATCACGTTGCCGCATGAACAGTTTCCCAATCCGTATGTAACTCCCGAGCTCTGCTTCCAGTTTCACTATTTTGCGATCAGGAAGCTGCACTTCCTGCTGCGTGCCCGCGCATTGGTTGCGTTTCCGGGCGGTTTCGGCACGCTCGACGAATTATTCGAGACCCTGACTCTCGTACAGACGCGGAAAATCGAGCCTCTGCCGGTCGTGCTGGTGGGGGAGACGTATTGGCGCGAGGCGGTGAATTTCGAGTTTCTGGTTGAAGAAGGCGTTATCGACAGGGAGGATCTCGACCTGTTCTGGTATGCGGACGCCGCCAACGAAATCTGGCACGGACTGCTGGATTGGTATGCGCAAAAGGGGGAATCGATCGTGACCATGGAGACGTAATCTGGAACAGGCGGCGCGAGTTTGGGCGTCCTTGCATGGCGCCGTCGAACCACTTTTGGCATATCCCGGAATCCCGTAGCCCGGTTACCTTCTTCAGCGTCACTACGCGGCATTGGGAATCAGAAAATGAGTTACGAAGAGCATCACAGGGCGCACAGAATCGGCTGGCTGCGTGCGGCAGTCCTCGGTGCGAACGACGGCATTGTCTCGACGGCGAGCCTTATGATCGGTGTGGCGGCCGCGGGCTCCGCGCAGGACAGCGTACTGCTCGCCGGGATTGCAGGGTTGGTCGCCGGTGCGATGTCGATGGCGACCGGCGAATACGTTTCCGTCAGTTCTCAGGCGGATACGGAAAAAGCAGACCTCGCGCTGGAAGAAGAATCGCTGGCGAATGACTTTCAGACCGAGCTGTTTGAACTGGCAGAAATCTACGAATCGAGAGGGCTCGAGCCGACCCTGGCGCGACAAGTTGCGGAACAGCTGATGGCCCACGACGCACTTGATGCCCATGCACGGGACGAAATCGGCATCTCGCCCGTTACCAATGCGCAGCCACTTCAAGCCGCTTTCTCGTCCGCATTATCGTTTGTCGTCGGCGCAGCGCTGCCGCTTTTCGTCGCCGCGCTGACACCAGGTGATCGGATCGTTGCAAGTATCGCGGCCACGTCGCTTGTATTTCTGGCAATTCTCGGAGGGATCGCGGCAAGAACCGGCGGCGCGCCGATCTTTGTCGGCGCGATGAGAGTGACCGTGTGGGGTGCCCTGGCGATGGTATTAACATCAGTCGTTGGCCGTATATTCGGAGTCGTCGGATGACGAAGGCGTGTTCGACTCGAAGTTGTGCGCATTGCCGAAAAATGCCCTGGGCTCGTTTTTCCGACAGGTCACATAAGTTGGCTCCTTTGCGTTAACCGGTTTTCGTTCTCAATCGTCTTTTCGGCGCGCAAACGCAAGCGCTGCAATGGCTTGAAAGTATCTCGCGCAATTCTAAGTACATGCGCGGATACGCAGCGCGCGTTGCCTGTGATAAAGCCAATGCCATGAGCGAAAATCGCAATGAGTCCGCTGCCGATTCCCTGGCCGTCGTAGACCAGGCGCTGCTGGAACGCCTCATGGTCCTGCGACGGTGGTTTCACCAGCATCCGGAGCTGTCGTTTCAGGAAGCCGAGACCGCGAAGCGAATTATCGCGGAGCTCGAGCGCCTGGGCATCACCTACGAATACCAGGGCGTCGGCCATGCGGTCATCGGCTTCGTCAAAGGAAAGGATTCAAAGGCTCGCGCAATTGCGCTGCGGGCGGACATGGACGCACTGCCGGGTAACGAGACCACCGGCGCGGTGTATGCATCCGAAAGACCGGGGATTATGCACGCCTGCGGCCATTGCGCACACATGGCGATGCTCATCGGTGCGGCGACGCTGCTGACCGAAAAGCCACCGACCGGCCCCGTGCGGCTCGTGTTTCAACCCGCCGAAGAGAAAGGCGGCGGAGCGCGCGTGGCAATCGCGGACGGAGCGCTCGAGAATGTGGCGGCCATCTTTGCCTGTCACGTCACGCACGAATACGAGACCGGCAGGATCATGGTCCGCGACGGTTCCGTCACGGCACAGTCGGACAGGTTTTCGATACGGGTACGCGGCAAAGGCGGGCACGGGGCAAGACCGCACGAGGCCGTCGATGCCGTAGTTGTCAGCGGGTTTCTCATCACCGCGCTGCAGACGCTGGTATCCCGCGAAAGCAACCCGTTGCATCCGTCCGTCGTGACGATCGGCAGTGTGCACGCCGGCGGCGCCGCAAACGTGATCGCCGAAGAGGCGGAGCTCCTCGGCTCGATCAGGAGTACGCTGCCCGAATCGCGCCAGCACATTCACAACGGCATCCGACGCATGGCGGGTGCGGCTGCCGAGTTACACAATTGCCGCATCGAAGTCGAAATCCAGGAAGGGTACCCGCCGGTCTTCAACGAACCCCGCAGTACCCGGCTTGCGAGGCTGGCGGCAGCCAGGACGGTCGGAGAGGCCGGCGTCGTCGCCGCGGAGCACCCGAGCATGGGCTCCGAGGATTTTGCGTTTTACCTGCAGCAGGTTGCGGGTTGCTTCGTCCGCATCGGTGCCCGGGAGCCGGGCTGGGAGCCGGTGCCGCTGCACAGCCCGGGGTTCGATATCGACGAGCGTGCGCTCGGTATCGGAGCAAGATATTTCGACCATGTCGCCCGACTGGGCTACGAGCACCTCGCGGAGTTCGACGGTGGAGTTTAGGGCGTCGCCGAATCACACGGTCGGCGTCGAATGGGAACTACAGCTGCTCGATTCCGAAACCCTGGATCTCAGTAACGGCATCGTGCCGCTGATGGAGTTTTTTCCGGAGACTCGGTTCGTCAAGCCCGAGTTCATTCAGTCCTGTGTCGAGCTGAACAGCTGCGTTGCCGACAGCAGCGCCGTTGGGATTGCGCATCTGGAAAAATCCCTGAACGCGCTGCTGCATCGTTGCGACGAGCTCGAAATGAAAATCTGCGGTGCCGGCACGCACCCGTTTTGTCGGCGATTGGCCCTGATCACGCCGCTGCCCCGCTATCGCCGCGTGGAGAAAACATCCGGTTATCTTGCACATACCCAGATAACGTTCAGCACGCACGTGCACATCGGCATGGACTCGGGCGATCAGGCCATGCTCGTCATGGCGCGGCTCATTCCGGCGCTATCGGCTCTGATTGCGCTGTCGGCCAACTCACCGTTCTGGCGCGGGCACCAGACTGGCCACGCAGCCTACCGGCATCGAATCCTGGCGGCTGCGCCGAACTACGGTTTTCCGACGGCGTTCGAGGACTGGCAGGCGTTCGACGACTTTCTGGAGGCGGCGACCCGCGCCAACATGATCCGGAATTTCAAGGACATCCACTGGGACATCCGGCCACATCCGGATTTCGGCACGCTGGAGATTCGCGCCATGGACTCTGCGTCGACTCTTCGCACCGCGCACGGGCTTGTCGCATTTGCGCGTTGCCTGGCGGTGAGACTCGCGGCGGCCTCGAAAAGCGAGGTACTCGACGTACTCCCCGTGGATCTGCCTTATTGGATCGAAAAACAGAATTGCTATCGGGCAAGCGTCCTGGGTCTCGATGCCGAATTCATCGTCGACGAGCGTGGCAGCCACCGGCCGCTGCGCGACGTCGTCGCCGAATTGTTCGACTTTTGCGGCACCGTGGCTGGACAGATCGATGAGGTTGAGGGGCTGCAAATCGCAGGTACGATGTTCGAAGGAAAGCTGGGGTACGAGGCACAGATTGAAGCTTATGAAAAACAAAACTCGGCCCGTTCCGTCGTCGAAATGTTACAGCGTGCCTTGCTCGACACGAGCATCGGAGCACATGGACGAACGAACAAACCCGAATCGCTCTAAACGCCTTTCTCGACTCTTTTCATTCAAGAGGTTTCCAATATCCCTGGTCGCTGCCCAATCTTGGTGACGCTTCACGTGCGCCGACATCCGAATCGGAAAATCGAATCGGTGTCCTTATACCAGGAATTTCCGCAGCGTCGTCGCTGCGTGTCAGCGTTATTGCCAGCTGGCGATGCTTGGTTTGCGGATCGGCGAATGCCTGCTCGACTGAGTTGATGGGCCCCGCCGGAACGCCGACCTCATCGAGCGCCGCTATGATGCGATCTCGTTCCCAGCGCTTCACGGCGCGAGCAATCTCTGCACTGAGTACTTCGCGATTTGCAACACGGCTGGCGTTCGATGCATATCGATGGTCGTCCGCCAGAGATGACAGGCCGACCAGGTCGCAAAAGCGTCGAAACTGATCGTCGTTGCCCACGGCAAGTATGAACCAGCCGTCGTTGGCCATGAACGCTTCATAAGGGACGATATTCGGATGTCGGTTGCCGAGCCGGGTCGGCGTTTGGCCAGAGGTCAGGAAATTCAGCCCCTGGTTCGCGAGTACGCCGGTCATGCAGTCCAGCAACGCTATGTCGATATGCTGACCGCGATCGGTGCTGTCACGCTGGCGCAACGCCGCCTGAATAGCGATGACCGAATAAAGGCCGGTAAAAATGTCGGCAAACGCGACGCCGATCTTTTGGGGTTCACCGTCGGGATCGCCCGTCAGGTCCATGATCCCGCTCATTCCCTGAATAATAAAATCGTAGCCGGGGCGTTGGGCATAGGGTCCGTCCTGACCAAAGCCGGTGATCGAGCAGTACACGATTTTAGGATTGATGTCCGCAATGCTTGCGTAGTCGAGGCCGTATTGCCTGAGGCCACCGACTTTGAAATTTTCGATGAGAACGTCGGCGTCCCGCGCCAATTCGCGGACCCGATCGGCGCCGTGCGTCGATGAAAAATCGATGACGACGGAACGTTTGCCCCGATTTGTTGAGTGGAAGTATGCGGCGTCCTTCGTACCGTCGGGATTCGTGATGAACGGCGGACCCCAGCGGCGGGTATCGTCCCCATTGGAACTCTCTACCTTCAGGACGTCGGCGCCCAGGTCTGCCAGCACCTGGCCGGCCCACGGTCCGGCGAGGATACGCGCGAGCTCGAGAACTCTGACGCCTTTTAGTGGTGTCTTATCCATCGCGGCGCCGCACTGAAATCTTCGGCTGGCGCAATGGTCTGCGTGATATCCTGATTGCGCGCAAAATTCTGCGTGGCCACTTTTTTCGACAGGTAACGCGGCTCGTCGGCCTAGGTGAGGCCCGCGCTCCGCAGCGGCAGCTCGCGGACGCGCTGACCCGTCGCGGCAAAGTACGCATTGAGGATCGCCGGCGCAATCGGCGGGACGCCGGGTTCGCCGACGCCACCCGGTGGTGCGTCGACGGCCATGATGTGCACGTTGACTGCCGTTGGCGCCTCGTTCATGCGGATGACGGGATAAGTATCGAAATTCCCTTGTTCGACTGCGCCACCTTTCGCAGTGATCTCGCCGTGCAGTGCCAGGCTCATACCGAAGATCGCGGCACCTTCCATTTGTGCGGCAACGCGGTCCGGATTCACGACGAGTCCCGCGTCGATGGCAGTCCAGATTTCGTGAACGACGGGCTTGCCATTGCCGTCGACGCTCACTTCCGCAACCGTCCCGACAGTGCTGAGGAACGAACGATGCACGGCGATGCCTAGGCCGCGACCCTCCGGCAAGCTTCGTCCCCAGCCGGCAATCTCGGCAACCTTCTCGACGACCGCGGCAATGCGACCGGTGTCGATGGGATGCGTATCGAGTCCCTGACCGTAGTTCGAATAAGTGGCGCCGTCGTCCGCCGGGTTTACGAGGCGCGGTGGCCCCAGGAGCCTGAGCAAATAGTCTCTCGGGTCCGTCCCGGCAAGGTACGCAAGCTCGTCGATGAAGCTGCAGGTGGCGAACGCGTGGAATATGTTGCACACCGACCGCAGCCAGCCAATGCGCAAATGTGCCTTGGCGTCACCGGCGGTAATCCGCATGTTCGGAATAGCGCATGGATTGTCGACGCATCCCAAACCCAGCTCCGAGTCGCCCGGGCCCGTGGCGGTGGTGTCGAACGTCGTCGAAATGGAAGGGAAGGTCGTGCACTGGTCCCAGGCGATCGTGTTGCCGTCCGCATCCAGGCCGGCCTTGATGCACTGCGCGCTGACGGAGTGCAAATAGCCGTGTCGAATGTCGTCTTCGCGGGTCCACGAAACCTTGACGGGGCGCCCGGACTTTTTCGCGAGCCAGGCCGCTTCGGCGATGAAGTCGGATTTGGACTTGCGGCCGAAGCCGCCGCCGAGCAACGTCACATGAACTTTGACCTTCTCTTTGTCGATGCCCAGAAGCTCGGCGACGGTGCCTTGTGCCGATTGAGGATTCTGGGTGCAGGCCCAGATTTCGCAGCCGCCGTCTGCCGTCATGATGGCCGTGGCGGCGGGCGGCTCCATCGGTGCCTGCGACAGATGCGGCGCGAAGTACTCGGCCTCGTGGACCGTCGCTGCACCTGCAAACGCGGCGGCAACGTCGCCTCTCTCGAGCGCCACGCGCCCGCCCTGCCGCGCGGTTTGCGCGAGCGTATCGCGATAGCGGGCGGAATCGTACATCGCGTTCGCGCCGGGGTCCCAGTCGATCTCGAGCGCCTTACGGTCCTGCATCGCGGCCCAGGTGTTGTCCGCGAGGATGGCGACGCCGCCGAGCGGGTTGTAGACGGGCGGGGACGTCGCATCAGGCAGCCGCATGACGTCGTGAACGCCGCGAACGGCCTTAGCCGCCGTGTCGTCGACGGTGTTGACCCTGCCGCCGAACACCGGGCTGCGTTCGATCGATGCATGCAGCATGCCCGGCAAAGCGATATCCGTACCGTATATCGCGCGGCCCGTCGTCATCGCGACGCTGTCGATCAGGTCGATGGGTTTGCCGATGTAGCGATAGTCGGCCGGCGATTTGAAGGCTACGTCCTTCGGCGGCTCGAGCTCTGCGGCGGCGGCAACGAGATCGCCGAACCCGGCAGATCGGCCGCTCGCTGCGTGATGAACGGCATGGTCTGCGGTCGAGCATTCGCCGGCCGGCACATTCCAGCCGGCTGCCGCTGCCGCGATCAACATTTCCCGGGCCGTAGCGCCGGCTGTGCGCAGCAGATCGAACTGCTGGCGAATGCTCGTGGAGCCGTCGGTATTCTGACTGCCGTATTTTTCGTCGCCGAGGCCCTGCAGCAACTCGATTCGATCCCAGTCGGCATCCATCTCGTCCGCGATCACCTGGGGCAGGCAGGTGCGGATTCCCTGGCCCATTTCCGAGCGGTGACAAACGATCTCGACGATACCGTCGCTGCGGATGTTGACGTAGACATTGGGTACGACGCTATCTGCGCCCGCAGATTCGTTGCGGTTCGCTGGCTGACAGCCCGTGGCAATATTGAGCGCCAGCACCAGGCCGCCGCCGGCCTGGCCGGTACGTTTCAGGAATTCGCGGCGACTGATGTGCTCTATGACATTCATGCCAGTTGCTCCGCGGCGCGGTGAATCGCGTCACGAATGCGCGTATACGTACCGCAGCGGCAGATGTTGCCGCTCATGGCGACGTCGATGTCCTCGTCCGACGGACTCGGGTTCTTGGCCAGGAGCGCCACGGCACTCATAATTTGTCCCGACTGACAGTAGCCGCACTGCGGGACGTTCAGCTCGCGCCACGCGATCTGCACGGGATGATCGCCTGTCTCGGACAGTCCCTCGATCGTCGTGACTTTGCGTCCCGCAGCCGATGCGACCGGAAACACGCATGAGCGCACGGGATCTCCGTCGAGGTGCACGACGCAGGCGCCACACAGAGCTTTGCCGCAGCCGAACTTTGCGCCGGTCAGGCCGACGATGTCCCGGATAGCCCAAAGCAGCGGCATCTGCGGATCCACGTCCAGCGACACCGCCTTACCATTTATCGTCAGAGTTACCGCCATTCGACATCCCCTCGTTCAGTGCCCGGTTTCCTCGCACCGAATCGTACCACTGTAGATTGGAGAAACCGCTGCCTTACCAAACAAGCGTCGGGTTTAATTTTTCGGAGCGCACAAAATCGGCACCTTCTACTTCCTGCCGACCTGCGCAAGAAATACGGCCTCGCTGGTGCACAGCACATCCAGCCTGAAGCCGATGTTTTCGATCAGGCCGATATGCGCGTACCTTTTCGCAAGCAAGGCGTGATTTTCGATGAGATACAGGTGGGGATTGACCCAAAATGGGTCGCATAGCTTGACGAGCCGCTTGCGAACATACTTTCGGGTCAGACAGCCGAAATGATTCGGATTGAGCGCCTCGTCCCAGTATGCGTTGACGTGATCGGCCCAGTCGAATTCGCGTTGCACGACCCAGCGTGCACCCTCCCAGCGGAGGATTGCCGGTTTGTCCGGAATGATATCGTTCTCGAAGAGGCTGCGATAAAAGCGGTAGCCTTCGAAGTTGGCCACGAGATCGGCGTTCGAAAAGGACCCCGTCGTCAAACGACCGAAAAGACCCTTCTCGGTGAACACCGACTGCTTTGCTGCCTTCCGTTCCGAGCCGAGGCGCCGGTAGCGTTTGTAGAATTTGCGGCCCTGTGACAGGAAATGCCCGATCTTGTCCGACCCGATGAGCTCATTGTTGAGCCGAATCGTCTTACCGACGCCGAAGAAGCCCGTCACGCGCGTCGCCCATGGTGGATGTCCGGCATACACGGACCCGTAACGCGGCGTTTCGAGTTTGTCGACATCCGGCGACTTCATCGCCCAGCGCTCCAGCTTGTCGACCCAGTGCAGGCCGCCAATCCGACGGTAGACTGCATTGACGAACGCCATCTCGTCGCGCTCCTTGGACCAGTCGGCCGCAATCTCCGCGATCGTCTCGTTGACCTTGCCGTTCAGAACCTCGGTCGAGTCCGCGACCTCCTGGTCGCGATTCGTGTACTGGTCGGTTTCATAGGCTGCCGCCGGCGTGGCCGCGATGACGACAAGCGAGAAAAACAGGCCCGCACAGTTACGAACCGGCGCCATACGGCTACTCGAATCGATAGGTCAGGTTCACCAGCGCCGTATCGCGGTCGCCACCGCCGCCGAGTTCCAGTGTGGTCTCCCAGCCGTCACCAAACGTAATGTTCGCGCCGATCGCGGGGCTGAAGTCCTCCTCCTGCGACAGGCTGACCGCAAAGCCTACCGGAACGACGCCAACGCCCGGCCCAAAATCAACGTTCAGCGTGCCGCTGTGATCTTCATCGGCGTCGATGAAGTACCCGCCGATCCAGGCCCGATTGTTGTTGCCCCAGATCAATCCGACACGCGGCTGAATCGTCGTTGCCTCGACGGAGGAATTGAAGCCACCGTCGAGATCGGTGTCCGTGAACGTCGCGGTGACGGACCCGAAGAAGCGATCGCTGCCCCCGGCGAGGACAAGACCGCCGCCGTAGACGTCTCCGTCGTAGCTGATACGCAGCATCATGAGGTCGGGCGGAACCGGCAGCTGCGTGCCCCGAAAGTCGACGTCGGTGTCGCCATCGAGCTGTCCGTAAAGAGCGAAAACGTTCAGGAACGGCAGCAGCCAGACATCGAGCTTGAGGCTGATATTCTGAAGGTCGCTTTCAGTCACGATCCCCGAAGCGTCACTGATCGGAATCGGCGGAAAACCGGGCGGCAGCGTCACATCGAGCGTGTCGATCTCGAGCGGCTGGTCCATCTGGAACCAGTCTATGCCGACTCCGAATGCCTTCGGCAGATCGCGATCACCGGCCATGTCTTTGCCGAACAGCGGATCCGCGCTGGTAAGCATCGGCCAAAGGCCGGCCGCGCAGACGATAATCTTCAGTGTATTCATGCTAATCCCCCTTTCCGCGGTCAAATCGAGTCGGGAACGACGACCGATGCTCTGCAAACCCAAACAAGTACGAGTGGATTATACATTTGGCGTTTCACGCGTATTTTAATCAAATATGCCGGACATTTAGTATCAATGGAATTGCTGTCGGGCTTCGTGCAGCAAGGCAGGCTGAGCAGAGCCGCGTGAAAACCACATGAATCGGTATCGACTCTTCTTGCGAGAATCAGAGTGTGACCGAATTCGAATTATTGATGCTCCTGAATGAATCGAGCCGTATGATTACGGAACAGTTTAATTTCTGGCTCGCGACAACATTTGCTCTCGTCATCGCAAGCTATACAGCGGGCGACAAACGCAATCGGCTAATGCGCGTCTGTGTCGCCGCGCTGTATTTGCTGGCATGCATTGTTTTCTTTGTTCGTTACTTGGATGCTGTGCAAAGCGCGTTATATCTCGCAGAGCAGCTTGATGCCATCGGAAGCGACTACTTGCCAGGCTACGTAGGCATTGCCAGCTTCGCGCGTTGCGTCGTGATGGTTGGCGGGGCGCTGTGGATCTGACACAGTTTCAAGAGTCCGTTGATGAATGTTTTGGAAGACGCTCCGAGTGGGCGAAAATCGGTTCGGCTCCCTGAAGATGTAAAGTGGCATTAGCTCCAACGAAAAGGTCGAGTGACCAGGTCACCCGACCTTTTCAGTTGAATAGCTGCCGGTCCTATAGCTGACTATCTATTGATCTGGCGATTCTACTTCCGGAATTTTAAGACCTGGAGCAACGAGGTGCTCATTACTTCGCGGTATTCTGCGCGATCGCCGCTTTCGCCAACCATTTTTTCGATGGTCGTGGCCTTCCATGCACGGTATTCCTGACCGCGCTTTTCGCTCTCGGCAGCGTTCGGGATGTCGGACCGCACTCTTATCAAGTAAAGATCGGGCTCATCGCTTCGGTTATGCACATTGGCGACGATCATGTAGTCTTTGATCCACCCCTTGGATTTGGCGAATTCGGCATTCTTGCGCCATTCGTCTGCTAGCCAGTTAGCGTATTTCCATGACCCGCCGTCCTTGATGTCGATTCCGGTGACTTCCCAATAGTCACCGCCGGCAAGCGGCCATTGATCAGCGAGGGTACTCGAAGTCATCGCTATCGAAGCGGCGCTTAGAGCCAGGATTGCCAGTGATTTCCTTACTGTTTTCTTGTTCATTTTAAATTCCCTAAATTTGGTTGGAAAGGCACGCAATCATACTCAAAGTAGCAGAATTGCGGCAAGATGATCGGGAATGACAACTAAAAATTCGAACCGGTCTCTTGGAGTATAGTCTGTGATATCCCGACAAACGCAGACCGGGGCGTTACTCGTGAGCGCTGTGGATCGAAACAACTTAACCAATGCGGCCAATGAATGACCGAGAAGACGCCCCGGGCGCGTGAAACATCGGTTCGAACCTTTGACGATGAAGAAAGACGATCCATACGCACGTGAAAAGCACGAGGTCGAAATTCGCTTTTACGCAGAACTCAACGACTTTTTGCCGGAGCCAAGGCGTCAGCGCGGATTCACGCACCGCTTTGTCGGCACGCCCTCTGTCAAGGACGCGATAGAAGCGATCGGCGTGCCGCATACGGAAGTGGATGTCATCCATGTGAACGGCGGATCGGTCGACTTTACGCACCTGCTGCACGGCGGTGAACGGGTGGCCGTCTATCCCGTGTTCGAACGCTACGACGTTTCGCCGGTGACACGGCTGCGGCCGCAGCCGCTGCGGAGTACCCGGTTTATTGCGGACGTTCACCTGGGTGCGCTTGCGCGAAACCTGCGCCTCACAGGGTTCGATACGATCTGGGAGAGTGACCTGGCGGATGACGCAATAATCGACATTGCGATTAACCAGAAGCGCATCATCCTGACACGGGATAAAGGCATCTTAAAGAATGGCCGCGTAACCCACGGCTATTGGTTGCGAACGACGGATCCGTCGGAACAGCTCGAGGAGGTCATCCGCTCGCTCGACCTCGGCTCCAGCATCGCGCCATATACGCGCTGCATGGAGTGCAATACCGAGCTCGAATCCGCTAAGCGATCCAGTGTGGCGCGGTCAGTACCCCTGCAGGTGTTCCTCGTTTATCGGGCTTTCAAGCGTTGCCCAAACTGTCAGCGAGTCTACTGGCGCGGCTCGCATATGAGGCGACTGGACAAGCTTGTCCAGAGGGCAAAAAACGCCGCTCCTGGTAACGGGAACATCGGTGACGGTCCAGGAGGCGCGCAATGAACGCGAAGAAGAGTAAGGAAACCAAAAGACAACAATGGTCGCAGCGAGTGACGGAGGAAAGCCATGCACTCGTGCTTGAAGAACGCGTTTTTACCTGGAAAGATCCGAAAAAAATCGCCCGGTCCCTGCGTGCTTCGGCGGAGGCAAGCACGGAACGTAAGACAACGCCGTACCGCTCGGCAATGTCGATGCTGACCTTTTACATCAACCGGGCGGGAAGCAACCTCGACAACGAACAGAGGAACATCCTCGAGAAAGCGAAATCCGAGCTGCGCAATCTCTACGGAAAATAGCCCTAGGTTTTGGTTACCCTGTGTCTGCTGTTTAGATCGCTGCGTTCGTAAAGCGTCAGCTCCCAGCAGCCCCCGACGACATCGTGGCGAAGAATGTAGGTCGCGTCGTCGTTGCCAAGGCACTTGAAGTAGCGGTGGTCGGGAGAAAGCCACCGATCGAGCACGTCGACAACTTCGATGGCCCGAGCGTCGAGATAGAATCGCCGTGGCGTCTCCTCGGCGCGGTGCCCGGCGTAACATTCAACGTGGATCATGGCAACGCGCTCGAGGCTGACGCTGCGGCATTGCAGGTCGGGCTGACTGAACGTTTGCTCAGGTGGCAGGATCCGGGTCGTGAATCAACGGCGGCCCAAGCTCTTTGAGTCGAAAAAGTCCGAACGCGCGCTCGCCGTTGTAGTCGAGGACGCGCAGATCGTCCGTTTCATGCAGGTCGTTGAGCACGGTCTGAAAGTGGCCGCCATAGCGGCTCTTCGCAAGCTCGAGGGGCAGTTCATGAGCGAGGAATCGCTCAATTCCCTTGGCACGCAGTTTTTCCAGCAGATCACGATCGGTCACCGAATCGTGTGATGTCATGATCACGATCGGTCCGCTCCCCGTAAACAGCATGGCGACCTTCTTGACTTTGTCACTCATTATTCGTCCTCAGTCAGGAGTCAGGAAAATTCTAGCCGATTTGGCCGGCGGGAGTATCCGCAGAAATACGAAGGCGGTTTGTTGGCCGCGCAAAGCTCGGAAAATATCTGTCGCCGCAATGGGCAGGTGCGACAGCGCCTTTGTTGAACGATCCTGATACGCTTTTTTTATTACAATGCGAGGACGGCTGTGGGGGCGCGGCCTTCGCGAATGTCGAGGAACCAGGACAGTACCAGCGCGATCGGGAAACCCGCGATGACGAGCACGGTTACGAACGTCACCGTCCAGTCCGGGAACAGCAGGCGCTCGAAGACGATGTCGGCGATCTGGATCAGAAGCCAGCCGAGAACCAGATAGGCTAGCGCGGTCTCGAGCACGCCGCGGCGCTTCAGGTTCTCTAAGAGCCCGACATCGGCGACGCTGACGCCCTGACCCGTGCCGAGCAGGGTGGACGATGTGCTGTCCGACATGGGCGTGGGCGTTACCAGCAGACGATAACCACGCCTCGGCAGCGTTTGTATGAAGGTCGGGTCATCGTGGTGGTCGTGAAGCGCGTGACGAATCTCGCTGATCGCATGGCTCAGTGCCTCCTGGCTTCCGTGACCGACGCCCCAGCCCTCCTCGAGCAGGAGTTCGCGGGTGACGACTTCGGTCGGTTGGCGGGCGAGGCAGAGCAGCGTCTCCATTGCCTTCGGCGCCAGATGCGCGGAGCCGTCGCGCCCGGTGACCTGGCCCTTCAGTGGCTGGATGAGGTAATCGCCCAGGTAGAAGCCCTGTAGTAGTTCTGTTTGCACCGCACGTCCCGGCTAGGCCTATCAATAGTATAGGGTGACAAGGCCCTTTTTCGGGCAACACGGCAAAGGTTTTCAAACAGTTAGGCCAAGCTTGGCTGGTCGTCTTGATACCGGTTGCTGCCCTCTTGCCGGCGCGGCACGCCGGTCAATCGCCCGCACGGCGCGCTCCCACAAGCGACGCCTGTGTGTGGGAGCGGCTTCCAGCCGCGACAAATCGCCCGCACGGCGGGCTCCCACAAGCAATGCCTGTGTGTGGGAGCGGCTTCCAGCCGCGACAAATCGCCCGCGTGACGGGCTCCCACAAGCAATGCCTGTGTGGGAGCGGCTTCCAGCCGCGACAAATCGCCCGCGTGGCGGGGGCGCCCACGATCAAAAGCAACGGGTTTCGTCGGGGACATTCCAGAACCGCATGTCCCCTTTACCCGCGTTTTTGTCCCGAGGCTACTCGGCCTGCCAGACCTGGATGAGCTCGTCGTACGGCACGGTCTCACCCGGAGGCTTCTCGTTGGCCAATTTCGGCTTCGGCGCGCCGGGCTGATTGAGCCAGTAGTCCGCGTCGCGAGGTTCATTGAGCTTAGGCCCGCACTTGCCGAGGATTCCATGCTGCGCCAGGCGTTCCAGCACCCTGTCCTGCTGCTCTGCCAGCGTATCCATCGCCTGCTGCGGCGTGACTTCGCCACTGACCGCGTTCGCGACATTTGCCCACCACAGCTGCGCGAGCTTCGGATAGTCCGGCACGTTCGTGCCGGTCGGTGTCCACAGCGTGCGCGCCGGGCTCCGATAGAACTCGATCAGCCCACCCAGCTTGGGCGCCATGGCCGTCATGGCTTCGGAATCGAGATCGGATTTGCGGATCGGGGTCAGTCCGACCAGCGTCTTTTTCAAAGAGACCGTCTTCGAGGTAACGAACTGCGCATACAGCCAGGCAGCCTTGCGCCGCTCGAGGGGGGTGCTCTCGAGAAACGTCCAGGACCCGGCATCCTGGTAGCCGAGTTTCATGCCTTCCTGCCAGTAGGGTCCGTGCGGCGAGGGCGCCATGCGCCACTTCGGCGTGCCATCCGCGTTCACTACGGAAAGGCCGGGCTGAATCATGTCCGCGGTAAACGTCGTGTACCAGAAAATCTGCTGTGCGATATGCCCCTGGGCCGGCACCGGCCCCGCTTCGGAAAACGTCATACCGGCAGCGCCCGGAGGCGCGTAGCGCTTCAGCCAATCGATGTATTTGCGCAATGCGTACACGGCCGCCGGACCGTTGGCGGCGCCGCCGCGCGTTACTGAGGATCCCACCGGCCGGCAGTCCTCGACGCGAATGCCCCACTCGTCCACGGGCAGGCCGTTGGGGATGCCGACATCGCCGGCGCCCGCCATGGACAGCCAGGCGTCGGTAAAGCGCCAGCCGAGTGAAGGATCCTTCTTGCCATAGTCCATATGGCCGTAAACGCGCACGCCGTCGATCTCCTTGACGTGTTCGGTGAAGAATTCGGCGATATCCTCGTACGCGGACCAGTTGACGGGCACGCCCAGCGAATAGCCGTACTGCGCCTGGAATCGGGCCTTGAGCTCAGGGTCAGTAAACCAGTCGTAGCGAAACCAGTACAGGTTGGCAAACTGCTGGTCCGGCAGCTGATAAATCTTGCCGTCAGGCCCGGTGGTGAAACTGATGCCGATGAAATCATCCAGATCCAGCGTGGGCGACGTGACGTCGGCGCCTTCGCCGCCGATGAAATCGCTGAGCGGCACGACGTATCCGTACCGCGCATGGGTACCGATCAGATCCGAATCGTTCACATAGCCGTCGTAGACATTCTTACCGGATTGCATCTGCGTCTGGAGCTTTTCGATGACGTCGCCTTCCTGGATCAGGTCGTGCGTGACACGGATGCCGGTGATGTCGAAGAACGCCTGTGTGAGCGTCGTGCTTTCGTATTCGTGCGTGGTCAGCGTTTCCGAGACGACATTGATGGACAGCCCGCGCAGCCCATCGGCCGCCCGCGTGAACCAGGCCAGTTCGGCAAGCTGCTCTGTCTCGCTCAGCGTCGACGGCTGAAATTCCGTGCGCACCCAGCGCGCCGCATTTGCGGCGTAGTGTACATCGTCGCCCGGCGCCCGCTGCTCACCCTGTTCGGAACAGCCGAACAGGAAACCCGTCAAGAAAATCGCTCGCCACGCCTTCACATCGATTCCCGAAGCTCATTGTCGTCCCGCATCGAAGACGCATCATCCCCAACGCATTAAGATCGCCGCCCAAATCGCGGAAAGCACGGAGGCGACCAAGAGATTATCCACGACTGTGCCGAGCCATAACAGGTGAATGAAGGCGGCGCTCAGCAGGCTGATGAAAAACCGGTCACCGCGAGTCGTGGCCATCGGCAAGAACCCCCGACTGAGCTCTGTGGGTCTGAGCAACTCCCAGATCGTCATCAGCGTTAGCGCTGCGCCGATGCTCGTGAAGAATATCGCGGTCTGCGGTGTCCAAGCCATCCAGCTCATCGTCTTCGCCTCAAAATTGGCACCTCACGATACCCGCCCTAACGTAAAGCCCTTCACCAGGTCCCTGCGCACGAACCAGACGACCAGGACACCGGGCAGGACGGTCAGCACGCCGGCCGCCGCCAAAACGCCCCAATCGAGACCCGACGCACTGACCGTCCGCGTCATGACGACGACAATAGGTTTGGCACTGGCACCCGACAGCGTGCGCGCCAGCAATAGCTCCACCCAGCTGAACATGAAGCAAAAAAACAGCGTGACCCCGATGGCGCCGCGATTGATCGGCAGAAAAATGCGAATGAAGAAGTACGGAAACGAGTGACCGTCGATCCTGGCCATCTCGTCGAGCTCCGTCGGCACGCCGGAGAAAAATCCTTCGAGAATCCAGACCGAGAGCGGTACCGTAAACAGGCAATGGGCCAGCGCGACGGCGAGCGGCGTGTCGAAAAGGCCGATTGCCGAATAGAGCTGGAAGAACGGCAGAAGGAAGACCGCAGGAGGCGCCATGCGATTGGTCAGTAGCCAGAAGAACAGGTGCTTGTCGCCGAGAAACCGGTAGCGGGAGAATGTGTAGGCAGCCGGAATGGCGACCGCTAGGGATATGAGTGAGTTGATGGCCACGTAGGTCAGTGAATTGCCGAACGCCTCGTACCAGACCGGATTCGAAAAAATCTCCGCAAAGTTCGCCAACGTGGGATCGCGGGGTAACACGGAGAACTCACCAACGATATCGGCGTTGTTGCGCACCGCCATCGACAGCAGCCAGTACAGCGGCAGCACAAGGTAGATGCTGTAGGCCAGCAAGACCCAACGGCTCCGACTACGCATCATCGCGGTGTACCACGCTGGTATAGAACAGCCAGCAAAACAATAAAATGAACAGGAAGTAGATCACCGAGAAAGCGGCCGCGGGGCCCAGATCGAACTGTCCGACCGCCATCGTTGCCAGGTGCTGGCTGAGGAACGTTGTGGCGTTACCTGGCCCGCCGCCCGTTAGAACGAAAGGCTCCGTATAGATCATAAAGCTGTCCATCAGGCGCAAGAGGAAAGCTATGATCAGTACGCCCCGCAGGCGCGGCAGCTCAACCAGCCGGAATACCTGCCACCTGTTCGCGCCGTCGAGCTCGGCGGCCTGATAGTACGGCAGCGGTATCGCCGTCAGTCCGGCGAACGTCAGCAGCGCAACGAGGGGCGTCCAGTGCCAAACGTCCATAGCGACGAGCGTAAGCCAGGCATGCAGCGGTTCTGCCGTGTAGTTGTAGGAGATGCCCAGGGCATTCACGCTTACACCCAGCAGACCGATGTCCGGACGCGCGAAGATTTGCCAGATGGTGCCCACCACGTTCCAGGGTATGAGGAGAGGCAGGGCCAGCAGAATCAAAACCAGCGGAGTGATTCTGCTGGCTTTCGGTATGCCCTTGGCGACCGCTATGCCCAGTGGAATCTCGATGAACAGCACCGTCAGGCTGAAGCCCGCCTGACGCAGAAAGGCAGCCCGGAATCGTGGGTCGTGCAGAGTCTCGCGGTACCAATCGAGGCCCACAAAAAATCGCGCATTGAAGTCCAGGATATCCTGAACCGAGTAGTTGACCACGGTCATCAGCGGGATGACGGCGCTGAACGCAACGATCAGCACGACCGGCAGCACGCCGAGCCAGGCACGGTTATCGTGACTCTTATATGAGCTCACCTGCGCCTACCTTGCGTTGGCCGGCGAATGCCACGTATCGACGCACACGCAGGGCAGTGTGGGTACCGACTTTCACGAATGCTTTGCCGCGCACTGACAGGTCACCATGTTCTGTCGTCAGCGTGACGACTCCGAATGGATCGCCGTTGCGAGTCCCCTGCGTACGGGTTTGCTTCACAACCCCCTCGAGCTGGCCGTCAGCGTCAATGACAGCCCATTCCGGACGAAACCCCAGACGCTCGCCAACGGCCACGCCAAGTGCGTCACTCGGGACGAAGTTCATGCCGGGACTGCCGACGAAATGGCCCACGTATTCGTGCGTGGGGGACTGGTAGACCTCCGCCGGCGTGTCAGTCTGCAAGATACCGCCGGCCGTCAGGATGGAAACGCGATCGGCGAAGGTCAGTGCCTCGGTCTGATCGTGCGTGACGTAGATCATCGTCACGCCGAGGTCTTCCTGTACCTTCCGCAGCGTCTGACGCAGCTGCCACTTGATCTTCGGCTCGACCGCAGTCAACGGCTCGTCCAGCAAAACCAGCGTCACGTCGGATCGAACCAGCGCCTTACCAACGGCAACGAGCTGCTTTTCGAATTGTGAGAGCGTGTGCGGCCTGCGATCGCGCAGCCCGGAGATCGCCAGCTCATCGCAAACATAGCCGACGCGGTCGGCAACGTCTGCTCTGGCAGCGCCTCGTGACCGCAGCGGAAAGGCGAGGTTCTCGGCCACGCTGAGCGATTCATAGAGAACCGGAAATTGGAATACCTGCGCGACGTTTCGCTTACTGCCGGGCACGCGTGACACGTCACGGCCGTCGAACAGCAATCGGCCGGAGGTCGGTGCCAGCAATCCGGACAACAAATTCAGAAGCGTTGTCTTTCCGGCCCCACTTGCGCCCAGCAGCGCGTGAGCTTCGCCATCCGCGATGTCCAGATTCAGTTCACTGAGCGTATCTGCGGACGCTCCGGGATAGCGAAAGCCGATGTTTTCAAGGGTAACCCCGGCCACGTCAGAAACTCACCACGTCGGCCGCACGAGCGCGCAGACCGAGACTCATGCCCACGCGCACGTCCCGCATGCCACGGCAGCGCACGACCCAGTCCTGATCGGAAACGCGGCCATGAATGAAGGATTCGTCACCATTCGTCTCCCAGGCGGTGACGCTCATCTCGAATCCGAGGGCTGCATCTGCGTCGGCGGCGTCACCGACGTTCACGTGTTCCGGACGCAACGCGCATGTCCGGCCGGCCCGCGTGAATCGATTGACGCGTGGTTCCGTCAGCAGCTCCATGGCGACGAGGCTCGTCGGACGGCTATAAACGTCCAGCGGCGTTCCAGCCTGCACTTTGCGACCGCCGGCAAGCAGCAACACCTGATCACCGAGTGCCAAAGCATCCCGAGGATCGCTGCTCGTATAAATGACGATCGTATTGGCTGTCCGCAGCAGGTCTCGTAACTCGTCCTCCAATGCTTCGCGGAGCTTGAAGTCGAGATTGACGAGGGGCTCGTCGAGCAGCAGGACCCGGGCATTCTTGGCCAGCGCGCGGGCGATGGCCAGACGCTGCTGCTGACCGCCGGACAGCTCGTGCGGATAGCGCTCGAGTAGTTCCGCGATTTGCAGCATGGCGGCGAGCTCATGTACGCGGCGCTGCCGCGCACGGGCATGCAGCCGGCGGGCGCGCAGGGGAGAATCGATGTTTTCGCGTACCGTGAGATTCGGGTAGTTCACGAATGCCTGGAAGACCAGGCTTACGGGCCTGTTACGTGGTCCGACGTCGACTAACGACTGTCCGTCAAGGCGAACGTCTCCCGCTGCCGCCGTGTGGAGGCCTGCAATCAGTCGGCACAGATTGGTTTTGCCTGAGCGATTTGCTCCCAGGACGACGGCAATCTCCCCCGCAGCAAACGAATGGTCGAAACCGTCCGCCGGTTCGCCGCTGAGGCGCACGTTAGCAATCTCAAGCATAGTGTGCTGCTACGGGAGACGTGCGCGCATTGCTCGAGTTCTGTGGATCGCGAGAATGACGTTCCGGATGAGCGGAGATCAGCTGGGCTTTCCCATTTGTTGCGCTTCGGCGCATTGCAGATTGTCCGTTATACTCGCTGCCGATCGTCATCGTCGGATACTGTCGCAGCAGGCAGCTATTCTACGCAAGCCTTGGATGACAAATGCGGGCCGGGCCAAACGCTAGTCTGCGAGCGATTCGCAGCATTCTGTCGAGCATCGCAAAGACGCCATTGCATCCGCAATGGTTCGCTTTCGTCCGCGAGGACAGAAACCTGAAAGCAACCTGCGCGGGGCTATCCGGAATCGTCCTCGACGTCGGTTGTGCCGAGGCAAAAGCTCGCCGGCTGCTTGTTCGCGACGCGACGTATGTCGGTGTCGATCATTACACTACGGCGACAGAGCTGTATAACTCGCGTCCCGATATCTATGCGGACGCGCAGGCTTTGCCGCTTGTCGACCAGTCTGTCGACCACGTGCTTCTTCTCGACGTTTTGGAACACGTAATGGATCCCGACCGTTGTCTCGCTGAAATCGGTCGCACCCTGAGACCTGGCGGTACGCTAACGGTGCAGGTGCCGTTCATGTACCCGGTTCACGATGCGCCGCTCGATTTTCATCGCTGGACCCGATACGGCATGACAGAGGCGGCGGCGAATCACGGCTTTCGCATCGTAAAGGACGAGGCCATTGGGCATCCGCTCGAAACGGCCGCCCTCAATGCGAATATTGCAATGAGCAAGACCATCCTAAACTGGCTGCGTGGCTGGAACCCGCTTGCCGTACTGCTGGCCGTGTTGCCGTTCACGGTATTGCTCGTAAACAGCATCGCCTGGCTGCTCGCCGCGCTGAGCCGCCCGGACGATATGATGCCGTACGCTTACAGAATGGTGTGGGTCAAGCCCTGAATGCGCCACATAGGCCTGATCACGACCTCGTATCCGGACGGCGTGCCGGGCAGTGAGGCCGCGGGTGGATTCGTTGCGGATTTTTCGGCCGAGCTTGCGCGACACGTACGCGTGTCGGTGATAGCGCCAGCGACCGCGTCATCCAGGACAAATTCGGGCACTCTCGATGTAATTCGATTTGGCGTGCCGCAAGTGCCGCTGTCGTTGCTAAACCCGCTGAATCCGGCGGACTGGCCGGCAATCGTGATGACCCTGCGATCGGGGAGGCGCGTTGTCGAACAGCTCGTGCAGGCAGACAGCCCCGATCACTTGTTCGGCCTGTGGGTACTTCCCTCCGGCTATTGGGCTTGGGCGGCCGGACAAAATCACGGTATCCCGTTCTCCGTATGGGCGCTCGGAAGCGACATCTGGAGCCTCGGCAGGGTCCCGATCGCGCGCGCGATGCTGCGCCGAACGCTCAAGCGGGCAAAGCGGCGTTACGCGGACGGCATTCGGCTGAGCCGGGACGTCGAACGTCTCTCCGGGCTCGACTGCCAGTTCCTGCCGAGCACGCGATCTCTGCCCCAGTTCGAAGCGAGCACCAAAGCCGACACGCCGCCCTACAATCTCGGCTTCCTCGGCCGCTGGCATCGGAACAAGGGAATCGATCTGCTCATGGAGGCGCTCGACCTGCTGTCGGATTCCGACTGGTCGCGGATCGCGGAGATACGCATACACGGCGGTGGTCCTATGGAGCAGGAGCTGCGTGACGCAGTCCGAGAGCAGCACGAGATGCGACGCCCCGTCCGTATGGGTGGTTATCTCGACAAGCATGAGGCGGCCGCCCTGATCGACTGGGCCGACTACCTGTTATTGCCTTCGCGAATCGAGAGTATCCCGGTCGTATTCTCCGACGCGGTGCAGCTTGGGACGCCCATAATCGCGACGCCAGTCGGCGATTTGCCGCGGCTGTATGAAAAATACCGGTTCGGCACTCTCGCCTCGGCCGCGAATTCTGCAGCGTTCGCCGCGGCCATACAGAATGCGCTCGCGCAAAGCGCTGCGCATGACGCTACGCGCATCGCCGCGGCCAAGCCGGATTTCGATCTTCGCACAATCGTGAAACAATTTGTCGACGACACCGTGGACAATGCACCGTGACGGCCTACGCTACCAGTACTGAAGCGCCGCCCGGTTGGAGTAACGTTTGTCGCGATAACGACGCGCTATTCCACAGCGCAGAGTGGCTCGCTCTGCTCGAGACAAGCTTCGGCGGCTCGACAATGTACACCTGGGACGTGAGCGCAAGACGCGGGGCCGCGCTGTCGCTGTTTCGGGCCGGGCCGTTCAGAATCGCCTATCTCGGCTTTCCCAATGGCGGAACGCTGGCGGGTGCCCTGCTCGACGAGAGCCTGTTCGAATCCTGGCGCCGCAGCCGGACACCGAGGCCGCCTGTTGCGGTCCGCTTACCGGTCAGCGCGTTTGCGCACCCGGTAGACCTCGACCTCCCGTTCGTATCCGTGCCGGAAACCGCAATTATCGACCTTTCTTCATGGACGATCGGTTCGACGACCAAGGACGTACAGCGCGACGTAAAAAAAGCTGCGCAATCGGTGCTTGAACTTCATGATGCGACGGGCGTCGACGACGCCGCCCGTATGTTCGATCTTTACAGTGCCACGATTCGACGTCACCGCGGTTCCCTGCGTTACACGAAGGCGTACTTCGAGAATCTGGTCGAACTTGCACGGATGAATTCCCGCATACGATGCATGATCGCGCAGCATTCGGATAGTTTGGCGGGGTTTACGGTTGTGGCGCGCCACGAGGGGGCGGGGTTTTATCTGCACGCGGGCAGCTGGCCGTCGTATCGGGATCATCGGCCTTCCGCGATGCTTCTAAACGCCGCTATCGAATGGGCACGGGATTCAGGCTGTACGCGATTCAATTTGATGGCGTCGCCGGCTACCCAGCCTACGCTCGTCAAATACAAGGAAAAATGGGGCGCCGAAACGAGACCGCATCGTACATACACGCTAGCGCTGCGACCCGCTTACCGGGTCTTCAGATTGGCAGAGAAACTGTACCGCGCGCTGCGATGATCTTCGAACTTACGCTTTTCTCAGGATGTAAACGAATCCCGGAAAAAAGAATGGCGCTGTCTTGTAGACCATGATTGCGAACCGCCGCTTTAGCGAGGCAACGGGAAGCATGTCCGTCGCCGCAAACCGATCGGGATGGCGCAGGATCTTCTCCGTGTAGTTGATGATTTCGAATTTATGCAGCAGGCGCCTGAGCACCGGCGGCGAACACGGTTTTTCCACGTATGCGGTGCCCTTGCCGGTAATACGCATATAAGCGTCCGCAAGATTCCGTGGCAGCCAGCTGAGAAACGGCAGTCGATAATGCGGTTCGATGACGTCGTACTTGTTCGGCCCGGCGAAATAGCAGACTCCGCTATCCTTCAATACGCGGTGGATCTCGTCGAGCAGCCGGCCGGCATCGTCGGTATGCTCGTAGACATGATTGCAGACCACGACGTCGAATGACTGGGCGGCGAATGGAAGGGCCTCCGCATCACCGCGAATAAAGCTGACTTCGGGGGTCGGCTGACCCAGGTGCTTATCCATGTCGATGCCGATACCGAAGCCGCCGGCCGGGGTAAGAAATTTCAGGATGATGCCGAACGAGCAGCCGATATCGAGGATCCGCAGGTCCGCGCGGTCATACATTCGCTCTGCCGCCAGGACAGCCCGAATCTTCGCGGCCTTTCTGGCCCTGCCTTCTTCATCTGCCAGCGCAGGTGCGCCGCCAAACGCCTGCGAATAATCGCTCGCTTTTTCCTTCAGCTCACCCATTTCATGTTCTTGCTTCCGTTGCCCTCGGAGCGCGCTCCTCGACCAAGTATCTTACGGTCCGTGCAATGCCATCGACTTCCGCATCGGTGAGCTTGGGTGATAACGGAATGCTGGCCGTAGTCCGGCCATAACGGGTCGCAATCGGGAACTGCTCTGCATGCCAGCCGAAGCGCTCCTGATAAAAGGGATGCTCGGCGAGACAAAGATAATGCACGCCGACGCCAATACTGTTTTTCGTCATCGCGTCGAGAAACTCGTCACGGCTCATGCCGCAGACTGCTTCGTCGATCCGTAAAGTAAACAGATGATAGGCATGGCGCGTTTCCGCGCTGGCGGGGGCGGGAGTCGCGATCGGCAGGCCTTCGAACTCGCGCTGATATCGATCCCAGATTTCCCGTCGACGTTCATGGTTCGCTTCGACGCGCTCGAGCTGATGAATGCCTATACCAGCCTGCAGATCCATCATGTTGTATTTGAATCCGGCATCCACGACGTGGTAGTGCTTGTAGCCGTGATCGCTGTACCTGTGCCACGCGTCTTTCGACATGCCGTGCAGCGCCAGGATCTTGATTCTCTCGATCGCCTCCGACGAACGCGCGACAATCATGCCGCCTTCGCCGGTTGCGACGTTCTTGGTCACGTAAAAGCTGAAGCAGCCGAAATCACCGATCGTGCCGACCGGCCGACCGCGCCATTCGGTCTCGATTGCATGCGCACAATCCTCGATGACGACGAGCCGGTGCCGATCTGCAATTTGCATGATCGCACCCATGTCGCACGGTCTGCCCGCGAAATGCACCGGAACGATCGCCCGCGTGCGCTCGGAGATTTTGTCCTCGATCTTATTTGGATCGATATTCAGCGTGTCAGATTCGATATCGACAGGCACCGGAATGCCGCCGGCATGAATCACGGCGTTCGCGGTCGCACAAAAGGTCATTGACGTCGTGATGACTTCGTCCCCGGGGCGGATACCGGCGGCGAGCAGGCTGACGTGAAGCGCGGCCGTGCACGAATTTACGGCGGCGACCCGAGCGTCGCTGACACCTTTGTACTCGGCGAATGCCTTCTCGAACCGCTGCACCTTCGGACCGGTGCTCAGCCACCCGGATGCCATGCTCGCGACGACTTCGTCAATCTCGGCCTGCTGGATATCAGGGGCTCCAAAAGTTATGAAATCATGGCCCATAGTGAGACACCCGAATCAGGCGCGTGGCGCGGAGCCACCGATAAAACCGTCGTGCAGCGATGTTGCAAATAACGAATTGTTCATATACAGGTGCCGATACGGCGACAGAAAAAAACCTTCAGCGAAAATCGCGAGGATCCGTGATCATGCGGATCCCCATTCGTGACGATCCTCAACCAGATCCAGCAAGTAGCGGCCATAGTTACAGTCGGCGATCGGTAACGCAATTGACCTCAGCTCTGAGGCGGTGATGAAACCCATGCGATATGCGATTTCCTCAGGGCAACAGACTTTGAAGCCCTGCCGCTCCTCGAGGGTCTCAACGAAATTCGATGCGGCCAGCAGCGCATGCTGCGTGCCGGTATCGAGCCAGGCCGTTCCGCGACCCAACAACTCGACGTTCAGGCGGCGATCGGCGAGATACGCTTTAATGATGTCCGTTATTTCCAGCTCGCCGCGGGCCGAAGGTTGCAGTGACTTTGCCAGTGCGACGACTTCCGCATCGAAGAAGTACAGGCCCGTAATAGCATTGCGTGACTTCGGCCGAGACGGTTTTTCCTCGACGGTTATCGGCCGCTCTCGTTCGTCAAGCTCCACGACCCCATAGCGCTCGGGGTCGCGAACGGCATACGCAAATATCGTTGCACCGTCGTGCGCCGCGGCCACGGCCTTGCGCAGCTTGGGCTGCAGGTCCGTGCCGTAAAAGATGTTGTCTCCGAGAATCAGTGCGCACGGCTGATCGCCGATAAACTCCTCACCTATTATGAACGCCTGCGGCAGGCCAGCGGGCGAGGGCTGAACGGCATACGACAGGGAAAGACCCAGCTGCGTGCCGTCACCGAGCAGCTCATTGAAGCGTGGTGTGTCCTCCCGCGTCGAAATCAACAGTATGTTCCTGATGCCCGCCAGCATCAGTACCGACAGCGGGTAATAGATCATGGGCTTGTCATAAACGGGTAGCAACTGCTTCGAGAGCACTCGCGTCATCGGAAACAGGCGCGTACCAGCCCCACCTGCGAGAATGATCCCGTTCATGCGCGTATTGCTCGGTGACCGTAGTTTGTCTCGATCCAGGCCACGTAGTCGCCGGTCCGGACATTATCGACCCACTTTTGATTATCGATGTACCAGCGCACCGTCTGCTTTAGGGCACTGCTGAACGATTCCGCCGGACGCCACCCAAGCTCCGCTTCAATTTTCCCCGAATCGATTGCATAACGCCTGTCATGGCCGGGACGATCTTCCACAAAGGTGATCAGCTCCTCGTGCGGTCGCCGATTTTCGCCGGCTGTCGCCGTGTCCAGCTCCTTACAGATTGCCCGCACCACCTCGATGTTCGTCAATTCGACGCCGCCGCCTATATTGTAGGTTTCTCCAGGACTGCCCTGGTCCAGTAGTTCTCGTAGCGCCCTGCAGTGATCGCTGACGTAAAGCCAGTCGCGCACATGTTTACCGTCGCCGTACACCGGGAGATTGTTGCCGCTTAGCCCGTTCAGAATCATGAGCGGGATGAGCTTTTCGGGAAACTGATAAGGCCCATAGTTGTTCGAGCAATTCGAAGTAATTACAGGAACGCCGTAGGTGCGGTAATACGACCGGGCCAGATGATCGGCCGCTGCCTTCGACGCCGCGTATGGGCTGCTCGGGGCGTACGGGCTTTTCTCGGTAAACGGTCGTTCATCCGGCGCGACTGAGCCGAATACTTCATCGGTGGACACGTTCAGAAAGCGAAAGCGATCTCGCTCGGCGGCATCGGAATCTTCGTAATAGGAACGGACCGCTTCCAATAATCGACTCATGCCGACGACATTGGTTGCGACAAAGCGCTCGGGATCGTGTACGGATCGGTCGACATGGCTCTCGGCCGCAAAATGAATCACGGCACGCGGCCTGTGTTTTTGAAGCAGCGCCGCTACGAGTCCGCTGTCCGCGATGTCGCCGCGAACGAAGTTATGGCGAGGGTTGTCGAGAACCGGCGTCAGACTCTTGAGATTGCCCGCGTACGTGAGCTTGTCCAGATTCACTACAGGCTCATCGCAATCCCGCAGCCATTGCAGGATGAAATTAACGCCGATGAAGCCGGCTCCGCCGGTGACCAAGACCGTCAATTACGTCTCCTGAATGCTTCACCCAACGATAATACTCCAATCCGATTCGAGGTGCGTCGCCATGGTGCCGCGGCTTGCCAAGCCAGCAGCTGGGCACGCAATTCTGCGATGCTGCGCGTGCTATACAGATAAACAACTTCGTTGGGGGTTTGCCGGTACCAGTTCACAATTCACATGCCCATTCGGCTGTCCCGAGATCCGATTTGATATCCTAAGCTCTTGCTGTGCGCCGCACGGTCACCACTGTCTTCGACCGGGACACGTCGCGGGTACACCAGTCTGCAAGTGCCGGAACATGAGCGACGACAAGACAATACGGGTCACGGAAGACGGCAAGGCGGATCCCAAACCGACGTACAGGAAATGGCTCTCTGTCATTATCATCGTGCTCGGCCTCGCCTGGATTGCATACATACTTTGGCGCGACTATCCGGAATTGCAGGGTAGTTTCCGCGTCGAGAGTAAATTTTGGCTGGCGTACAGCGTCATCGCCGGTGCCATCGGGATCTTGATGACGGTACCCGTGTTCCAGCTGCTGCTGCGCCATCACGGCGATGTGCGCCTGAGCTTTTCGGCCGCAGCCCGGCTGTTGTTCGCTGCCCAAATGCTGCGGCACTTACCTGGGCGCATCTGGGGCATCGTCTATATCGTCAATGAGACCAGCGCGCATATCCCACCAATGGCAATGCTCCGCGCAAATCTCGATCTCATGATCTATAACCTGGCATTCAGTCTGCTCGTCGCGGGATGCCTGCTGCTCGCCATTTTCGTCGACCTGCCGGTTGCCGTGTCGTTTGCCGTCGCCGGAATGGCCTGTGCTGCGATCAGCGTCAAGCAGGATTTACCGGGATCAATGGTGCGTGCGGCGATTCGCATGATGCCGAAGTTGAATGCGCGTTATGCGGAAGCTGCCGCAAATCGACGGTCGGGCCAGACGTCAGACGCAGTCATCGTATCGCTGCTGCTGACCGCGTCCTGGAGTATTTACCTTTCGATCTGGTGGGCCTGGTCACAAACCTTTTCGGTTCTGCATGACGTTAACATCTGGCTTCTGTGTGCGTGCTATGCGATTGCGTGGGTCGTAGGCTACGTCGCACTTATCACCCCTGGGGGTATCGGCATCCGGGAAGCCGGGTTCATCGGACTTGCAGCGAAGGTCACGACGCTTGCGAACCTGACGTTCGTTGCGGTTTTCGTGCGCCTCTGGCAGATCTTCGTGGAATTACTGTTATTTCTCGGATTCCTGTTTGCCAAACCGGCGCCTGCGACTGATAGTATCGCGCCCAATCGCGACCTTGCGTAACTCCGCGATGACGCCAATATGAATGGTGATGACAGCGTGCAGCAGGGGCCTCCTTCATCCTGGCAATCGCTGCTGGAGTTCCTGCTCGAACGAATGCCGGTGCGGCTCGCCAAGCTTTCGGCGCGCGGCCTGACCTGTGAGCCGGGGGTGACCGTTAAGTCGCCCTCGCGGCTCGCATTAGGTCGGAACGTCGTGCTGCAACGCTACGCATTGCTGCACTGTGGGGGCAAAGCCTGGTCGGATTACAGGGGCGGTATCGAGCTCGATGACCACGTGGTTATCGGTCCCGGATGCGTGTTGTATGGCGCGGGCACGATTCGGATCGGCGCATACTCTCACCTCGGGCCCGGGGCAAAGATAATGGCTCAGCGAGGGGACTCGAACAGCCGCTCGCGCCAGAGTACGAGCCCCGGCCACGTCAACGAACCGGTTTTGATAGGCAGAGGTGTATGGATCGGGGCGGGCGCCGTAATACTCGGGGACACCGTGCTCGGCGACGATTGTACGGTCGCGCCCAACAGCGTCGTGGCGGGACACTATGATGCTGGTACAACGCTGCTCGGCAATCCGGCGCGCGTAGTGCGCCGACGCAGCGAGGGGGCGGCCGAGTCATGACAGACGATCGCGCGCTGGTCGATTCCCTGATTGCCGCAATCACGAGTATCAATCCTTTGCAGGAAAAATTCCTGGCGTCGTCGCTTGCGGATATCGAACTCTCAGAGCGCGATGACCTCGAGGCCTATTTGGCATTCGGTATCGATCAGGGCCTGCCTATGGCATACCTGGCGGAGTGTTACGATCTGATCGTCAAGGATACGCTGCGAGAGCAGATATATTTTCAGCGCCACGGAAGGTATCGCTACTCGACCTTCGATGAAGTGGCGGATTCGGTGTACTTCGACGATGCTTACATGCGCAAGTACATGCACGGACTGGCAATAACGGCATACCTCTGGCCCAATCATCGCGCCCTCCATCGCTTTTTCCTGAAAACTCTCCCGAGGCAGCAGCTCGGCGCATATCTGGAGGTCGGCCCGGGCCACGGCATGTACATGATGAGCGCGATGCGATACTCGGGCTATGGCAGATTCCGTGGCATAGACATCAGCCCGACCAGCGTTGCGATGACTCTCTCACTTATCGACAGTGGCCGATTCGGCTCATTCGATAACTACTCATTAGTCGAGAAAGATTTTCTGGAGAGCGACATCGAGCGCGGCGAGTATGCTGCCGTCGTGATGGGCGAGGTGCTGGAGCACGTCGAGGCACCGGAGCGTTTTCTGCGCCGTATTTACGAAATATCCGCTGACGATGCGTATATTTTCATCACAACGCCGATCAACGCGCCGGCGATTGACCACATTTACCTGTTCGAGTCGTACGAGGCAATCGAATCGCTGGTGCGCGAAGCCCGACTTCGTGTTCGCGACAGGCTGCTCGTTCCGTATCCAGGGCTGACGGTCGAGGAATCGATGCAAGAGTCGTTGCCAATAAACGTGGCGCTGGTGCTATGCAAATGAAATTATTCAACTACGGTCTAACCTTCGATCATTTTGGCCTCGCCGTTCGCAATCCCGAGACCGCGATTAAAGTGCTTGTCGGGCTCGGATACCGATGCGGCGAACAGGTATACGATCCGCAGCAAAAAGTCCGGCTCGTCTGGTGCCAGCATCCACACATGCCCGCTGTTGAGCTGGTCGCCCCTGCCGACGAACCCGGTCCGGTTGACAACTTACTAAGCGATGCAGGTGAAATGCTGTACCACCTGTGTTTCCGCTCATCGAATCTGCAGGACTCGGTTGCTGCGATCAAAAGCGATGGGATTCGCGTATACGAGATTGCAGCACCCAAACCGGCGGTGCTCTTCGACGGTCGAAGCGTCGGCTTCTACCATCTCAAGGGTTTCGGTCTGATAGAGATCGTCGAAACTGCCTGATTTGCATGAGTCACAAGCCCTCACTTCCCGACCGCGCGCTCGATCGATTAGGTACGCTCGTATCCGCGGTCGAGGCAGCGGAGGCGGCAAACATCGAGTGGCCGATCAGCGCAGATATTTATTTTTTGCGCAATTACACTACGGAACCGATCGACCCGTATCTCAAATTCGTCTTGATGCAAGACGACATCCAGGCGACGATCACACACGGCGGTTACGGGACGATGGCGCAGGAGGTCCTCGACAATGATTCGCGGCTAAACTCGAAGAGTCACGATGTCATTGTCCTGACGCTGCTGCTGGACACTTTGGATCGTGCCTGCGGCAATCCTGACTGGACCGCGGATACCGCGATCGAGCGGCTCTCGCACATCATGTCCCTGCTGTTGGATAACTGCTCTTCGCTGATCGTTGCCGACACGTTCCTTGCAAGCATCGATCGGTTGCTCGCTGACGAGGTATCGGGAGATCACCAGGCCGAGGTCGGCAGAATCAATAGCAAACTCAACGAGGTGGCGGCCAGTAACAGTCATCGACTACAGCTCGTCGATCTGACGAAGATTTACGAGCAATGCTCCGGCGTGGCCTCGCTCGACGCGCGGTTCTGGCAATCGTCCCAGGCACCGTTCCGCCACGCGTTTCTGAAAGCCCATGCGCAGCAGCTGGCGAAGTTTGTCCGTGCCCTGAAAGGCCGTACGAAAAAGTGCCTCGTCCTGGACTGTGACAATACGCTGTGGGGAGGGGTTGTCGGCGAAGACGGCGTTGACGGAATCGCATTGGATGCCGCGTCCGTGCCGGGGCGATATTTCTACGAATTTCAAAATGCGGTGATTGACCTTAAGAATCGCGGCGTATTGCTGGCGATATGCAGCAAGAACAACGAAGAAGATGTGCTTCAAGTGTTCGACCAGCACAATAATTGCCCGCTCGATCGATCGCACTTCGTTACATGGCGAATCAACTGGCAAAACAAGGCACAAAATCTCGTGTCCATTGCGGAAGAGCTCAATATCGGGACCGACAGCCTCGTTATGGTGGAAGACAGCCCTCAGGAGTGCGCGCTGATCAACAAGTTCTTGCCGGAAGTCCGGGTGCTGGCAGTTCCGGAAGATCTTGAGCGCTATCCGAACCTATTGGCAGATACTGCGTTATTCGATTCAACGGTCGTGAGCGATGAAGATCGCCGCCGAACGGATTTTTATCAGGAGGAGCGGCGCCGCCGTCAGCAAAGAAGCTCGTTCGCTGATCTAACCGCCTACCTGAAATCCCTCGAAACGGTGATACAAATAAACGAAGCGCGAGGTGACGAACTGCCGCGTATTGCGCAGCTCACGCAGAAGACGAATCAGTTCAATCTCACGACGCGCCGGTACACCGAGGCAGAAATTCGACGGCTGGCCGAGGCCGACGACTCGGCCGTGTTCGCGATGCACGTAAGCGACCGATTCGGCGACGCCGGCTTGACCGGGGTAATGATTGTGCGGCGCGACGGCGATTGCGGCATCATCGATACTCTCCTGCTCAGCTGCAGAGTACTGAGTCGTCAGCTCGAGTTTGCCTTTGTGGATCGGTGCAAGGCCTTCCTGGAGAAGAAATGGAAGCTCACTGGCTGGCGTGCCGAATATCTGCCGACGCATAAAAACGCTCAGGTTGCCGATTTCTGGGACCGCGCCGGATTCGAACGTAAATCAGAAAATGGCGATGGGATCGCATACGTTGCCGGCACCGGGCCGGTTCCTCAGGATTACGAGCAGGTCATGTTAATCGAGGTCAGGTAAACGAATGTCCGATGACATCCGGCGAATCATGTCGCAGATTTTCGGCATTCCCGAAGAAGACATTACGGATGACAGTTCTCCGACCAGCATAGAGCGTTGGGATTCCCTCAAGCACATGCAGCTCGTGATGGCACTCGAGGATGACCTCGGCATTCAATTCCCTGACGAAGTCATACCCGAGTTGGTCAGCGTTGCGGCAATAAAGACCGCGGTTGCCGAACTGAGTCAATCGCCGCCTTGACGAAGACACATATTTGGCGGTAGTGCTGCCGTCCCCGCCGATGCCGACGGACACATGAGCCCGGCAACAGGCGGACTGAAGGCCCGACCGGGCGGCATCGTGCTTGACTGAAGCATTGCGGCAGTTGTGGCGACAATGGCCCTTGTTTCAAAATGCTTTTGTCAAAGC
>JBFJOC010000003.1:0-85004 GCA_041617855.1 Woeseiaceae bacterium
GCTGCTGATCGGGCACGATCAAGGCGTTCGCGAATTGCGGCGTTAGATTCAGCCCCCCCACCAAATAACAAAAGGCGCGCATCTGCGCGCCTTTCGCTATTGGCTGGGGGACCAGGATTGACGAGCGCCATCCCTGGCGCTCGCCCTGCGGGCGCACTTCGTGCGTCCAAATCGCTCCCGGCGATTTAGTCGAACAAGGTTCTCACCCGTAAAGTCCCCCACCAAATAACAAAAGGCGCGCAGCTGCGCGCCTTTCGCTATTGGCTGGGGGACCAGGATTCGAACCTGGGTTGACGGAGTCAGAGTCCGTAGTCCTACCGCTAGACGATCCCCCAAGTTCGGTCGGGAACGACCCGGGATCAGCGCTTCGAGTACTGGGTGGCCCGCCGTGCCTTGCGCAACCCGACTTTTTTCCGTTCGACTTCCCGGGCATCGCGGGTCACGAATCCTGCTTTCCGGAGCACCGAGCGCAGCGACTCGTCATAAGCCAGGAGCGCCCGCGTCAAGCCGTGTCGAATCGCACCGGCTTGTCCGGTCGTCCCGCCGCCGCTGACGGTTACCGTCACATCGAAGCTGTCCGTGAGGTTCATGAGTTCGAGCGGCTGGCGAACGATCATGCGCGCCGTTTTGCGGCCGAAGAAGCGATCCAGCGGTCGATCGTTGACCATGATATCGCCGTTGCCGGGCTTTATATAGACACGCGCCGTCGAGGTTTTTCGGCGACCGGTCCCGTAAAACTGTGTATCACTCATATTCCTGTCTCGAAGCTCTCATCCGTCCGCTCAGGCACTGACGTCGAGCGGAATCGGTTGCTGGGCCGCGTGATCGTGCTCGCCCCCCCCGAACACCCGCAATTTGGCGAACATTCTACGCCCCAGCGGACCGCGCGGCAGCATCCCCTTCACAGCGTGCTCGAGGGCTCGCTCCGGCGACTCATCGAGAAGCTTACCGAGCGGCACCGATTTCAGGTTGCCGATGTATCCCGTGTGCCGATGATAGATCTTATCCCTGAGCTTGTTGCCCGTGACGCGAATCTTGGCAGCGTTGATGACGACGATGTAGTCTCCGGTATCCACGTGCGGAGTGTACTCAGGCTTGTGTTTGCCGCGCAGGCGACGCGCAATTTCGGTGGACAACCGACCCAGGGTCTTGCCGGCGGCGTCCACGACATACCAGTCGCGGCGAACCTCGGCGGGTTTCGCAGAATACGTCTTCATTTCCTAAAATTCCGTTGGCTGTCGCCCGGCAGTCGCGGCTTCGGCATCCGACGCGTAGCCCCGGGTGCCGAAAGGCGGAAAAGTCTACTTGAGCGACCGGGGCATTGCAATCCGCGCACGCCCGAATGCGGGGCCCCGGCGCCCCGGCGTGCCGCAATTTTTGTGTTTTTTTTCAGTAACTAACTCGGCTTCGGGAAGCGCGGCTACGGCGCCCGCCGGCGGTCAGAACGTGTACTCGAGCGATAGCGCGGTGTATCTATCGGTCTTCTCGACGAGCGGCGGCACGTCGCTATTGTTCTTGATCGTGTACGACGCGACCAGAGCGAGGTTCGTGACGAGCCGGGCTGAAACAGCGGAGACCGACTCGACGTACGTGTTGTCCGCGCCGGATTCGGTGCTTATGTCCTGCCGAAACTGGGCCGTGTCGCTGAACTGCCAGACGTAATTCAGGCCGGCTCGCAGGATCGTCTCGTTCTCCTTGGTCCCATCCACAAGCTCGGACTGCCGCGCACCGGCGCCGATCTCGGCGTTGAGCTTGTGCGATTCAGAATCGATGAGGCGCCGGCCATAACCGACGGTCTGCGAGAACTGCGTATCGTAGCCGCTGAAGCGGTCTTTGCGCCAATTCAGGCGGCCAAAGAGATAATTGTGTTCGCTCAGGTTGCGCTCGCTTTTCCATGCGAGCTCGTATGCTTCGGCCGTCGTCTGCTCCTCTTCGCTGGCATGAATGGCCACTGTCTTCAGCCGGTGCTGCCAGGCCCCGGCTTTGTAACCGACTTCGAACCCGGAGTTCAGATTCGAGTTTTCGGTGTTTCCCGACGTCGCGAGATAACCCAGCGTTGCCTTCGCGGACCAGGGACGCTCGTCGGCATTGACGACTATCGGCAGGGCCGCGAGCGCTAGAATGAACAGCAAGCCGCGTGTCTGCATTAGCAGTCTCCTTCAGCTCTCAAGAAACAGACGGGCTCCCGGCGAATATGGCCCACTTGCCCAAGCGACTGCGTTCCAAGTTGACGCAGTCAAGGGAGGCCGCCGCGGCGGCAGTATACGGATAGTCGCCGGCGTGTGCGAGCCCGCATGCGACGCCCATCACGGCCGGTTGATATACTGCCGCGATGACCGCAAGGAATCTGACGCCACTCGATCGTCTGTTATCAGGCATCAATACCGCGCTGCGAACCGTCATAGCGCCCGCCGGAAAACCGGCGCGCCGCAATCCCGCAAGCGATATCGCAGAGACCGAGCTCGAGAGGGGCGAGCGTGCGCATGCCGCGGGCCTGATGCGGGTCAACCATGCTGGCGAAATTGCGGCGCAGGCCCTGTACCAGGGACACGCCGCCGTGGCCCGCAATCGAACACTCGAGACCGAGCTCCGGCGTGCGGCGGACGAGGAATTCGATCATCTGGCCTGGTGCGAACAGCGGCTCGCCGAACTGGGGCAGGAACCCAGTCGCCTCGCACCGATTTGGTACGCGGGAGCATTCGCGATCGGCGCCGCGAGCGGCCTGTTCGGCGACCGCTGGAGCCTGGGCTTCATCGCGGAGACTGAAAGACAGGTTTCGGATCACCTGTCGCGCCATCTCGACGAACTGCCCGCAACCGATGCGCGCAGTCGCGCGATCGTCGCTCAGATGCGCGCCGAAGAGGAACAGCACGGCCAGAACGCCGTCGCGGCAGGTGCGCACGAGCTGCCTGTACCGGCGCAGCGGCTCATGGCCATGACGGCCCGCATCATGACCAGAACCGCCTATTGGATATGAGCTCGCCGGCACCGCCCGGGGCCGGCCAGCCTCGCGTGGCAGTGTGCCGAATGCGGTGCCGGCGTCTGGCGTCACGATTTCAAACAAAACACGGACTTAGCTTGCCCTTCGCGGCCATCTGTATTAATAAGGGGCATCGCAGCCACGCCGAGGAATGATCCATGCAGACCTCTCCGAAGACCATGAGCGATGTACCGGCTATTAATCGCTTCCTGAGCTACTGCCGCGTGCGCACGGTCCCTTCCAAGACCGTCATGATTCACGCCGGCGATCTGCCCGACGTTCTGTACTACATCGTCGACGGTTCCGTCGAGGTCATGATCGAAGACGAGGACGGCAACGAAATGGTGCTTGCGTATCTGAACAAGGGGCAGTTCTTCGGTGAAATGGGGCTGTTCTACGAGCAGCCGACGCGCAGCGCCTGGGTACGCACGCGCACAGAATGCGAAATCGCCGAGATGACCTATCCGCGATTTCGACAGATCGCCAGCGAGAGTCCCGGTCTGGTATTCGAACTAGCCACCCAGCTTGCCACGCGCCTGGACCGCACGAATCGCAAGCTCGGCGATCTTGCGTTCGTGGACGTCACGGGCCGCGTGGCTCACGCGATTATGGATCTCTGCAACGAGCCCGACGCTATGACGCATCCGGACGGCATGCAGATCAAAGTCAGCCGCCAGGAGCTGAGCCGGCTGGTTGGCTGCTCGCGGGAAATGGCCGGTCGCGTTCTCAAGGTCCTCGAGGAGCAGGGCCTCGTGTCCGCAAGCGGTAAGACGATTGTCGTTTACGGGGCTCGCCCGAATCGCAACCTGTGATACGACAGCCGGCAGCGGCCGGCTCCCCCTGAAGCCCATCCGGCGCGCTAGGTGCGCGCGGCCTTCGCGATCTCGGCACGCATCGCCCTGATCGTCGCCGCGTAGTCTTCACTGCCGAAAATTGCCGACCCGGCAACGAAAGTATCGGCGCCGGCCGCCGCAATTTCGCCGATGTTGTCTACCTTCACGCCGCCATCGATTTCCAGGCGAATGTCCCGGCCGCTCGCGTCGATAAGCCGACGCGCCGCCCGCAGCTTGTCCAATGCCGCGGGAATGAACGCCTGACCGCCAAATCCGGGATTAACCGACATGATCAGAATCATGTCGACGATATCGATAACGTGATCGATTGCGCCGAGCGGCGTTGCCGGGTTGAACACCAGCCCGGCCTTGCAGCCCTCGTCCTGAATCAGTGCAAGCGAGCGGTGCACGTGGCGACTCGCCTCCGGGTGAAAGGTAATGTAATCCGCACCGGCCGCCGCAAAATCCGGAATCAGCCTGTCTACGGGCTCGACCATGAGGTGCACGTCGATCGGCGCGTCGATACCAAAGTCTCGTAACGCCTGGCAAATCAGCGGCCCGATCGTCAGGTTAGGAACGTAGTGGTTATCCATCACGTCGAAATGCACGATATCGGCGCCGGCTGCCAGCACGGCGCTGACATCCTCCCCGAGACGGGCAAAGTCAGCAGACAAAATTGACGGTGCAATCAGCGGTTTCACGGCGGATTCCTCGGCGCCCCGCAACCTTACCGGAGACTGACCCACGACGACAGACCCGATTTATCGGCTGCGAATTACCACGCCGGTCACCCGCATGCGGTCGCCCTCAGCGTATCGAGCGTCGCGCCTTGAGCATCTCGTAAGCCTTGCGGATTTCACGCGTCTTGCGTTCGGCGCTCGCGACCGTACCGGCATCCGGATTTGCCCCGGCGAGCTTGTCGGGGTGATTCCTGTTCATGAGGCGCCGGTAGGCGGTCTTGATCTCCTCGTTCGTCGCGGCCTCAGTGAGGCCCAGGGTTCCGTATGCCTCGGTGACGCGTTTCGCATCGGCGCTACCGGCCGGCGAGCTGCGGAACCCCCGCTGAGATCTGATCATAGCCTCGAGCTGCGCGAATTCGACACGGCCCACGTCGAGCTCGACGCAGATCGCCCACAGCAGATTGCGCTCGGTTTGATGCAGATCGCGCTTGGACAACGCGACCTCGAGGAGCAGGCGCACAAACAGGAGTCGCCGGTCGCCGCGCTTCAGGCAATTCTGGCGCGCGGATTGCAGCACCGGCCGCGGCTGGAATCCGGGTGCCTTACCGGATTCGAACCAGCCGATCGCCTGGCGAACCCGGGCGGGCGCGAGGCTCAGGCGATGCATCACCGTACGCGCCGCGCGAATTTCTGCCTCCGAGACGCGCCCATCCGCTTTCGCCAGGTGTCCCATTACGAGAAACAAGGTGCGCACGAACTCCTCGGGCACGGGGCCCGTCGCGGTCCCCTGTTTCTGAAACGCCCGAATTCGTTCGGCGAAACCGCGATCGAACTGATGGCCGACGATGAGCCCGATGAGGGCCGCCCATGGCTTGAGCGTTGCGAGACCCGCGAGGGTCCCTATGACTTTGCCCCAGTACAACGGATTGCCTGCATCGAGAGAGTGCCCAGGCGACCATCCTAACGCCTGCCGCTCGGCTTTCCCATTCGCGCCCGGAGCTTGCCTCGATCACGGCAAGCGGCCATGATCGCCGGAGGCTTCGAGGCTGAAAGTGAGTCAAGTATGTCTGCCGGCGACCCGCTGTTCGAATCGAAAATCCCGGAGCTGTCACTGCTCCGCCGCGGCAAGGTCCGCGACATTTATGCAGTGGATGACGAGCATCTGCTGCTCGTGGCAACGGATCGCCTGTCGGCTTACGACGTCGTGCTGCCGGATCCGATCCCGGGTAAGGGCGAGGTTCTCACGCGCATGTCGCTGGCCTGGTTTCGCATGATGGCGGACCTGGTACGGAACCAGCTGACGGAGCTTCGCGTGCGTGACGTCATCAGCGATCCCGGAATATCGGCCATGCTCGAGCATCGCGCACTGATCGTTAAAAGGCTCAAGCCGCTTCCAGTCGAAGCCGTCGTTCGCGGCTACCTGATCGGATCCGGATGGCGCGATTACGCAGCGACGGGTGTGGTGTGCGGAATCGCGCTGCCATCGGGACTTACGCAGGCGGCAAAGCTACCGGAACCCCTGTTCACGCCCGCGTTTAAAGCAGAGGCAGGCGCGCACGACGAGAACATTACGTTTTCCAACGTCCGTTCACTCGTGGGGGACGCCAGGGCGGAAGAAATCAAGAGACTTGCGCTCGCAATCTACGCGCGGGCCGGCGGCTATGCGCGTAACAGGGGCATCATTATCGCCGATACGAAATTCGAGTTCGGCGTGGATGAGCAGGACCGCGTGCATCTTATCGACGAAGTATTGACGCCGGATTCGTCACGATTCTGGCCGGTCGAGAGCTACCGCACCGGAACGAGTCCGCCGAGCTTCGATAAGCAGTTCGTACGCGACTACCTGGATACTCTCGATTGGGACAAGGCGCCGCCCGCGCCACGGCTGCCCCGCGATGTGCTCCGGCGGACCAGCGCCAAGTATCGGGAGGCTTTTGCGCGATTGTTCGGCTGAACGCTGTGAAGCCGGGAGCTGACAATTCGCGAGTCAGCGCCGGGGCTCCTGCCAGGCCCGAATGATGCGCCGCAGCTCCGCGAGCCCGTCCGTCAAGGCGGCGGGCCCGGGCTGCAGGATGATTGCCGACTTCACCTCGTACACGTCGTTGTGCCGCACGGCCGGTATCACGCCCCAGCCCGGGCGTGCTGCCACTTTTGCCGGGCGAAATTTCTTACCGCACCAGGAACCGATGATGATATCCGGACGGCGCCGAATTACCTCGTCGGGATCCGCAACGATCCGGTCCTTGCCCAGCGCCTGTCCGGCGAGTTCGGGGAAGCAGTCATCGCCGCCGGCAATCGCAACGAGCTCCGATACCCACTGAATGCCGCTGATTTGCGGATCGTCCCATTCCTCAAAATACACGCGTGGACGCGGCCCGGAACCTTCGGACTGGCGCCGCAGCGCATCGAGTCCAGCCTTCAGTTCGGCAGCAAACGCCTGCGCCTTGTGCTCCCTGCCGATCATACCGCCCAGCGTGCGGACCATCTTGAGAATGCCGGCAACGCTGCGGTGATTGAAGACATGCACGTCGATGCCGTGCCGTATCAGATCCGCAGCTATGTCCGCCTGAAGATCGGAAAAGCCGAGCACCAGGTCCGGCTCGAGAGCAAGGATCTTGTCGATCTTCGCGCTCGTGAAAGCCGACACTTTCGGCTTTTCCTTGCGGGCGCGCGACGGCCGAACCGTGAAGCCCGATATGCCGACGATCCGATCGTCTTCGCCGATACAGTACAGCGTCTCGGTCGTTTCCTCGGTCAGACAGACGATGCGCCGCGCGTAATGGTTACCTGCATTCATCGGCAGCAATTGTGCGGCACTGTCGCGAACAATATCCAGAATCTCGGACTGCCGACGCATGTACAATGCCGGCAGACCAGGGGGGCGGCATTTTTCGGCATGATGTTTCCAAATTTCTTAAAACGCGTCGATGCGATCGTGTGGGGCACTGCGCTGCAGAAGTACGGGTTGCTCGGTCGGATCACGAGGCAGGCATTGCGTTACGTGTATGCCCTGGTTCGGGACATCGCCTCGGGGCAGCTCACGTTACGGGCGATGAGCCTCGTCTACACGACGCTGCTGTCCGTCGTGCCGCTTATCGCGTTCAGCTTCTCGGTGCTCAAGGGACTCGGCATCCACAACAAGCTGGAGCCGCAGCTATACAGGTTTCTGGCGCCGCTCGGCGAGCAGGGCGCCGTAATTACCCGTCAGGTCATCGAGCTCGTCGATAGAATCGAAGGCGGCGTTCTGGGCGGGATCAGCCTCGTATTTTTTATCTACATCGCAGTCTCGACGGTGCAAAAGGTCGAGGAGAGCTTCAATTTCGTGTGGCACGTCGCCAAGCGCCGCGGCCTGGGGCCTAGACTGGCCGAATACATGATCGTGCTGCTCATTGGGCCCGTCGTCATCGTTATCGTCCTGACGATGATTGCCTCGCTCACCAGCACCACGATCTTCCAGTATTTTCAGGGCAACGATACGTTTCGGCCCTTGGTCAACGTCACGGGCAATCTCACGCCTTACCTGCTGGTCGCTGCCGCGTTCACGTTTCTCTACATGTTCATACCGAACACCGAGGTGCGCTTCAGATCCGCATTGGTGGGCGGCATCGCCGGCGGTTTCATCTGGGCCAGCATCAGCGCGATATTTGCAACTTTCGTCGTCTACTCGACTACCAGGCTCCTTATCTACTCCGGGTTTGCCGTAGCGATCACGGCTCTGATCTGGCTGTATCTGAACTGGCTCGTACTCCTGATCGGTGCCCAGCTCGCCTATTATCACCAAAACCCCCAATACCTGCGCATTGGCCGGCGGGAACCACGCCTGTCGAATGCGATGCGCGAAAAGCTTGCGCTCAATATCATGCTGCTCGTAGGCCAGGCCTTCCGGCACGCCGATCAGCGCATAACGATTCACGATCTGGCGCAGAAGCTCCGCATACCTTCGATCGCGCTCGCACCCGTTATCGAAAGCCTCGAAGCCGGCGAGCTCCTGACGTCAACCGAAAAAGAACATCTGCTGCCGGGACAGGAAGTCACGCGCATTTTCCTCGACGATATCCTCGCGGTTGTGCGCGCGCATGGGGACACGGGCTCCTACCGCAACCCCAAATGGGCGAGGGAAATCGACGGGCTCGGCCGCAAGCTCGAAGATGCGATCGCCGAAACGACGGCTGGCCGCACGCTGGCCGACCTGCTCGATGAGGCGGAGGGGCCGCAGGCCGCCTCCTGATCGGCATACCGATCACAGCACTGCTGCCTCGAGAAAGCTCAGCTCCCGCCGATCGTCATTTCCTCGACGAGCAGCGATCCGCAGCGTATGCCGCCGCGCAGATCCTGATCGTCACCGACGGCGACGATACGCCGGTAAAGCTCCCGTAAATTACCCGCGATCGTTATTTCGTGGACCGGATGCTGGCGTTCGCCGTGCTCGATCCACTGGCCGACTACGCCTCGGGAATAATCCCCGGTCACCGGATTGACGCCGTGGCCGATTAGCTCTTCGACGAGCAGGCCGGTGCCCATTTCGCGAACGAGCGACTCGAGGCCGCCGGCGTTGCCCGGGACAATCAGGTTCTGGGCGCCGCCCGCATTCGCAGTCGTTTTGAGCCCGAGCCGGCGCGCTGAGTAGCTGGAGAGAATATAGCCCTGGAGGACGCCACGGTTGACGACGTCGCGATCGTACGTTGCGACGCCTTCGGCGTCGAATGGCGCGCTCGCCATGCCCTTCGGGATGTGTGGGCGTTCCAGGATGGACATGAACTCCGGAAATATCGTTTCCCCGACCGCATCGAGCAGGAATGACGCACGTCGATACTGCGCGCCGCCGGCAATGGCCCCGATCGCGTGTCCGACAAAACCGCGCGCGAGCTCCGGGACAAACAGCACGGGTGCCTTGGTGGTTGGAATTTTGCGCGCCCCGAGGCGACGTAACGCACGTCTGGCAGCCTCCCGCCCAACGAATTCCCCTGCCTCGAGTTCCTCAGGATCCCGCGCAGTCGTGTAGTAATAGTCCCGCTGCATGTCATCATCGTCTGCGCCGAGCAAGATGCAGCTCACGCTGTGGCTGGTCTTGGAGTAGCTGCCCACGAAGCCGTGCGAATTGCCGTAAGCGCGAGTGCCGCGATTCGTCGAGACTGTCGCACCCTCGGTATTTTTTATCCGTTCGTCGAATTTGCGGCCGGCGTCTTCGCATTGAATCGCGAGCTCAATCGCGTCCGCCGCCTCAAGCGACCAGGAGTGGTCGAGGTCAAGATCGGGCGCATCCCTGCACATCTGCTCAGCCTCGGCGAGACCGGCATGCGGATCCGCAGCCGTATAAGCCGCAAAAGCGCAGGCCTTGGCAACGGCCTCACGAATTGCGTTAGCCGTGATGTCCGAAGTGCTCGCGCTGCCCTTCTTCGAATCCCGATATACCGTTATACCGATACCACGATCATTGGTGTATTCGAGATTTTCCACGTCGCCGAGGCGCGCGGTTGCTGCAAGCCCGACGTCATGGCTTGCACCGACTTCGGCCTGATCGACGCCGTGCCGACGCGCTTCCTCGAGCGCCTGCAGCACCAACGATTGCAGTTTGTCACGTCCCAACGACGCTTGAGCGGTTACCTCACCCATGGATACTGTTGCCTCACTGACAGACGCGATCGCACAATGAGCGGTACTGCCGCCGCGGATCCTGGCAGCAGCGCGAGGTAGCTTAGCCGGTGACTGCGTCAAAGCCCAGCAAAAGCGCGCGCAAGCGTGACAATCTGGAACGCCAGAAACTCGGCGAACAGCTGATCGCGCTCAACGACAGCGACCTCGAGACGCTGCCGATCAGCGATGATCTGCGCAGCGCCGTTCGTGCCGCGGCAGGCATCACGTCTCGCGGCGCTCTGCGCCGGCAGAAGCAGCTCATCGGCAAGCTGATGCGTCAGGTCGATCCGGCGCCGATACGCAGCGCGCTCGCGGCGCTCGGTGCGAATGACCGGGCTCGCAAACGCCTGTTCGCCCGCGCCGAAGGCTGGCGGGACCGCATCGTTGCCGACGGTGCACCCGCGATCGCCGCGTTCGAAGCCAGCATTGGGGCGTCCGATCAGGAGCTGCGAGCACTGCTGCAGGAACTTCGGACCGTGACTAACGAAACTGCCGGGCGTGCCGTGCGCCGGCGCATTTTCCGTCACCTGCACGGGACGCTCGCGGCGCTCGACCCGTCGGAGAGACATCGACGTCCCGAATCGAGTTAGAATTCTCCGATGGCCAGGAAAGTCGGCATTATCATGGGCTCGCGCTCGGACTGGGAAACGATGCAGCATGCGAGCGACACGCTCTCGGAGCTCGGCATCGATCACGACGTGCATGTCGTCTCGGCACATCGCACGCCGGACCGTTTGTTCGACTATGCCGAGTCAGCGCAGGACAAAGGCATCTGTGTGATCATCGCCGGCGCCGGAGGCGCCGCCCACCTCCCCGGGATGACGGCGGCGAAGACCCGGCTGCCGGTGCTCGGCGTCCCGATCCAGTCGCGGGCACTGAACGGAATCGACTCGCTCTTGTCCATCGCGCAGATGCCGGCCGGCGTGCCGGTTGGTACGCTCGCGATCGGCAAGGCCGGGGCCATTAACGCCGCGCTGCTCGCCGCCGCGATACTCGCAATCGAGGATCCCGGGGTGGCGCGGTCCCTCGACGACTACAGGCATGCTCAGACCGGGCAGGTTCTCGACGCCGCCGATCCGCGCGTAGTCGGTAACTGATCCGGGCACCGATCGACGTATGCGCATCGGAATCATCGGCGCCGGGCAGCTCGGCCAGATGCTGGGCTTTGCCGCCCGCAAACTTGGCCATACCTGCACGTTTCTCGATCCGTCCGAATCTCCGCCGGCGGGCAGCGTGGGTCCGGTCATTCGGCGCCCGTTCGACGACGAGGCAGCGCTCGCCGAACTCGCTTCGGGGAGTGACGTACTGACCTACGAGTTCGAAAACGTCAGCGTCGAATCGCTTGCGGCCATCTCCGCGGACGTGCCGGTCTATCCGCCCCTGGCCGCCCTTCGTCAGTCGCAGGACAGGCTCGTCGAGAAGCAGCTGTTCGAACGACTCGGGATACCGCTGCCGGCGTTCCGGGCTCTGGATGATTCGAAGCAGCTCGAGCAGGCAGCCGCCGACATCGGCGTACCGCTGGTCGTCAAGACGCGCCGCATGGGTTACGACGGCAAGGGCCAGGCCCTCCTGACCGCGCCCGGTGACGCCGCCGAAGTATCCCGCACGCTCGGCGGTTCTCGCCTGATAGCCGAGGCGTGGGTCGGCTTCGATTTCGAGATCTCCGCGATCGGCGTTCGCACCATGGACGCGTGCGTTGCAACCTACCCTGTGACCCGCAACGAACACGCCGGTGGCATCCTGCGCGTATCCCGGGCTCCGGTAGACAACGAACGGCTAGCCGCGCTCGCGAATGAATACCTGACCCGGCTGCTCGACGATCTGGATTATGTTGGTGTTCTGGCGCTCGAGATGTTCGTTGTCGGTGAACGCCTACTCGCAAACGAATTTGCACCGCGGGTGCACAATTCGGGACACTGGACTATCGAAGGCGCCAAGACGAGCCAATTCGAAAACCATATACGGGCAATAACCGGACGTCCGGCGGGTAGCACGCAAACTCGCGGTCACGCCGGGATGGTGAACCTGATCGGCTCGATGCCTGCAGACCGTTCGCGTTTCACTGGAGCCAGCCGCTGGCTGCATGATTATGGCAAGACGGCGCGGCCGGGCCGCAAGCTCGGCCATGTCACGATCCTCGAGGCAACGGCCGCTGCGCGCGATCGGGAAATTGCGTCGATTCTCGATATCGTCACGCAAAATACCGGCGCGCCCGATCGCGTGCCGTGGCAAGAAACTTGAAAAACCGGGTAAACTGTTGATTAATGCGGCGTTTGGGCCGCGGTGACGACTGCAAATCGCATGTCTTACTTGCAGCATTTCAAACTCAGCGAGCAACCGTTTCGACTGACCCCGGATCCGGAATTCCTGTACTGGAGTAAGCAGCATGCGCGTGCGAAAGCCTACATGGAATCGACGATCTGGCTGGCGGATGGCTTCGTCGTCATCACCGGCGAAATCGGCTCCGGCAAAACCACGCTGGTGCAGTCGTTCCTGTCCGAGCTCGATGACGACGTCGTTTATGCGGTCGTGTCACAGACGCAGCTTACGCCGACAGAATTTCTGCAGGCGGTCTTGACCGAGTTCGGGTTCAAGCCGTTCAAGAAACGCAAGGTCGAACTGCTCGACATGCTGAACATGTACCTCATCGAGCAGTATTCGATGGGCAAGAAAGTCGTGCTCATCGTCGACGAGGCACAGAATCTCTCAAAAAAGGTGCTCGAAGAGATTCGCATGATCTCCGGGATCGAGACGCACAAGGAGAAGGTTCTGCGGATCATCCTGGCAGGTCAGCCCGAGCTCCGCAAAACGCTGGCCTCTCCCGACCTGAAGCAGCTGGTCCAGCGCGTAAGACTTCGCTTCCATATCGGACCGCTAGACAAGCGGGAGATGCGCGAATACATCGACCATCGGCTCGAGGTGGCAGGACGTTCGCCGAACGACCTGTTCGAGGAGGATGCCTACGACATCATCTATCGATACACGGGCGGCGTCCCGCGCTTGATCAACACGCTCTGCGACACCGCGCTCTTGTGTGCGTTCGCAGATGAAAAGGCATCCGTCGACGGCACCGGAATCCTGGCGGCGGTCGCGGAGCTCGACTGGAAAAAGCACGAGGCGCCATCCGGCGTGTTCGATCAGCTGCTTACGCGTCAGCAGCGGCGAACCATGGACACGCACACCACGCAGATTACGCTGCGCAGCGAGGGCAAGACCTTAGCCGTGCAGTCGTTCCCTCCCGGACGGGTAATTATCGGTCGCTCCCCGGACAACGAGATCTATATCAAGAGCAAGTTCGTGAGCCGGCATCACGCGCAGCTCATCAGCGACGACAAGGGCTGCATTATCGAAGATCTGAACAGCACGAACGGCGTCTTCATCCGGGACAAGAAGGTCAAGAAGCATCAGCTTCGCGACGGCGAGGTCATAACGCTCGGCGTGCACGAACTCGAATATCGAGACCTGCGAAAGACTGGCGAAACTCCTGCGGACTTCGAGAGCGACGAAGCTTCCATCGTCGGCGAATAGGCGTCAGCGATCCTGATGCTGGCCGGCCCGGTGCCCGGATTCTCGATAATCGCGCCGTTTCAGCAAGACGACCAGGCCTGCAACCAGGCCACCCAAACCCAACGTGAAACATATCGTGGGCCAGTACCACCAGTTCACGTACATGGATGCAGCAAGGCAGACAGCGCCGACCAGCAGATAGAAGTACGGCAGGCTCTCGTAGATTGGTTTCGGCATCCACATCGCGGGCTGTCTCCTAAAGCAGACAGTTCATTGTCCACAGGGGCCGACACCGCGTCCAGTGACAGATGTCAAAACGCCCGGTTTTTCCGCGGCTTACGTAAAAAACGCCTGAAAATTGTTTGCCTGGCCGAGGCCAATTAGCCTCAAAAGGCGCGCGAAAATCGTGTCGGCCAGGCCGTCGACCGACAGGTCCGGCTCGAGATCCGGCAGGTCGTACGCGAGGCTTTGCGAGAGATATCGGCTCGCGGCCTTGATGTCTTTTTCCGTCACCGTGGTATCGAATGCCATCCGCTGGCTCCGTTTCGGTATGAGGCAAATATTAGACAACGCCGGGATCGGCCGCCGCGAGGCAACTCACAGTGCGGAAAATTGCGGCGCCGGCGGGACGGGCCCTTATCGAGGCCTCGGCAACTGCGGCTCAGGCCGTGCCGCCGACCGTCAGCTCCTCGATCTTCAGCGTCGGCTGACCGACGCCGACCGGGACCGACTGACCTTCCTTGCCGCAGGTCCCGACGCCCGTATCCAGCTCGAGATCGTTGCCGACCATCGAAATTCGAGGTAAGACGTCCGGGCCGTCACCGATCAGCATCGCGCCCTTGACCGGCGCCGCAATCCTGCCGTTTTCGATGAGATAGGCCTCGCTCGCCGAGAACACGAATTTACCCGACGTAATGTCGACCTGACCACCACCAAAGTTCGGCGCGTACAGGCCTTTGTCGACGGTCGCGATAATCTCTTCGGGAGCATAGTCTCCGGCAAGCATGTAGGTATTGGTCATGCGCGGCATCGGTACGTGCGCGTAGGATTCGCGTCGGCCGTTACCCGTGGGTTGAACGCCCATCAGCCTGGCATTCAGCTTGTCCTGCATGTAGCCACGCAGTATGCCGTTCTCGACAAGCACGTTGTACTGACCAGGCGTGCCTTCGTCGTCCACGGCGAGCGAGCCGCGCCGATTCGCAAGTGTGCCGTCATCAACGATCGTGCATGATGATGACGCCACTTTCTGCCCCACCTTACCGGTAAACGCCGACGTTCCTTTGCGGTTGAAATCGCCTTCCAGTCCGTGGCCCACCGCCTCGTGGAGCAGCACGCCGGGCCAGCCCGGGCCGAGCACGACCGGCATCGTTCCGGCGGGCGCCGGCACGGCTTCGAGCTGTACGACGGCCTGGCGAACTGCTTCTCGCGCGTAGCTCATCGGCAGATCGCCGTCGAGGAGGTACCGGAGATCGCTGCGGGCGCCGCCGCCGGCATAGCCCTGCTCGCGACGACCGTTGTGCTCGAGGATCACGGTAACGTTGAGTCGCACGAGCGGCCGCGCGTCAGCAGACAGCGTGCCGTCGGACCCGGCAATCAGAACCAGGTCCTGGCTGCTCATCAGGCTGATCATGACCTGCTCGATGCGCGAGTCCAGTTTGCGCGTGCCTTCCTCGAGCTCCGCCAAGAGCCTGCTTTTCTCCTCGTCGCTGATACTCGTCGTCGGATCCGTGACGGGGTACAGCGCCGGCGTGTCGCGTCGCCGCCAGGTTGCCAGTTGCCCGGAGCCGCCGGCTCGGGCAATTGCTCGGGCCGCGCCGGCCGCCCGCTCGAGGGCCGGAAGCAGCAGCTCGTCCGAATAAGCGAAGCCAGTTTTCTCGCCGCTCACGGCGCGCACGCCGACGCCCTGATCGAGGCTGAAACTGCCCTCGCGCAAGATGCCGTCCTCGACGGCCCAGCTCTCGCGGCGGCTGATCTGGAAATACAGGTCTCCGTAGTCGACGCCACCGCGCAACAGCGAGCCCAGCGTCGCATTCAGGTGGCGCTCCTCGAGACCGACCGGGCCGAGCACGCGCGCCATGAGCACATCGACCGATTTCCCACTGCTGTCGTTCAAAGCTGCTGTTCCGATTGGATCTGAGTTGCCACAAATCTACCACGAAGCTACGTCGAATGACCCGGCCAGCGGGATAACGGAAGCGCAGCGGGGATCGCTAAAGCCGGCGATTCGCGAGCACCGGAAATTCGCTGCGCAGCCTCTCCGGCAGCGTCGGATCCACGATCGCCGCCACGACGCCCTCGCCTTCTGCGCGCTCCGCAAGCACCTTGCCCCACGGATCGACGATCAGCGAATGCCCGAACGTGCTGCGCGCGTCGGGATGCCGGCCATGCTGACCGGGCGCGACCACGTATGCCAGGTTTTCGATAGCACGCGCGCGGATGAGCGTGTGCCAGTGCGCCTGGCCGGTTGCGGCCGTAAAGGCGGCCGGAATCGTAAACAGAATCGCGCCTGCATCGACGAGCCGTCGATACAGTTCCGGGAAGCGGACGTCGTAGCATATCGATAGACCGATGGTCCCCCATGGCGTAGTGGCCGAAACGATATCTGTGCCGGGATACATCGAGTGCGACTCACGATAAGACTCCTCGCGATCCGGAAGCTTGACGTCAAAAAGATGGATCTTTCGGTAACAGGCTACCTGTTCGCCCGATTCGGCGTAAACGGGGCACGCTCCGTAGACTCGCTCGGGCTCCGGCGAAACCATCGGCATGCTGCCACCGACGATCCACAGTCGATGCCTGCGCGCGGCCTCGCCGAGAAATTCCTGGATCGGTCCGGTACCCGGCTGTTCCGCGTGCGCCGACTTGTCGCGCCCGCGCTCGGGCATCAGCGCGAAATTCTCGGGCAACACGGCCATGCTGCATCCGTCGGCCGCCGCATCTGCAAGGAGTTCGTCGGCACGAGCCAGATTGGCGCCGACGTCCGACCCGCTGTTCATCTGGATAGCCGCGATACGCATCGCTAAATCGCTCCTCTCATGGTGACGCGCGCAGGCCGCGAGACACAAAATCCCGGGCCCCGCGTAGGCGGCCGTGAGGCCATTGCAGACACAGCCGTCATTCGGGCTCGGCCAGGCACCCGGCCAACTCGCCGCTTGCCGCAAAGCTCGCAGCGGTCGCGGATTCGATTTGCGGCTCGTCCCAGGTCCCGCCCACAGCATAGTAGACCTGGCTCACTTCCTGCAGCGGCTTCTTGAAAATCTGCGAGAAAATCAGCATGGCCGCGGCAACCTGTGGACCCGCCACGACGGCCCCCACCACGGGCAGGGCATTACCGAAACTGGCGTTGACCACCGCGACCTGCTCGTAATCGCGCTCGACGAGACTCGCGCGACCGACGATGCCGATATCGGCGGCTGGCCCGACCAGCGACAGGTCGCAGGTATACGTCTCGCCATCTTCGATGCGAAATTTCCCGGTGATCCGATCGAAACCGAACCCTTTTCCGAATACGTCGCGGAAATCCAGGGCCAGACGGCGCGGCAGCGCCACGACGCTCATCAGACCGAACATGCGACCCGCCCCCGGGTCGACCTCATCGAGCTGACCCGTACCGAGCCGGACCTGCACTTCGCCATCGAGCGTGTCGAGAAAATCGTGGCGTGGTCCACCGGACCAGCTGACATCGAGCAGCAGGGCCATATCATCGCCCACGATGCCCGGACTGAATCCGAGCCGACGCATCGTCTCGTCGATATTCGTGCTCGAAAGCGTCGCCGTGACGGACGTGCGGCTGCCCATGGAATCCGCCTGGTCGACAACCCAGCGGCCGCTGCCGACGATTTCGAACGTGGCGTCTTTCGCCAGCATCGTCTCGGCGATGAGCCCATCCGGCGCACGCTCGATGTCCGTCTCGAGGCTGCCGAAAAAGCGTTTTCCCAGCCCGAATTCGCCGGCCTTGACGGAAATCGGGGGCACGTTTCTCGGATTCAGGGCAACTCCGCTCGGCGCCTGCGACGTGTCGTCGCCGCTGAGCACCAGCCGCTCCATATCGAGAACGACCTCGCGCTCCCCAGCGAGATCGTACGGTACGAACGCGGAGCCGATCACGTCCTCCCCGTCGAACTGTATCAGCCAGTCCCGGGCGCTCCGGTCCACGCGCACCCGGTGATCGACCAGGTGCTGGCCGAGTATGTGCAGATGCCCGACCGCAACGTCGATCGACCGAATCCGGTTTGCGGCCCCTGCCTGCTTCTCGTCGGCGCGGGACAGATTAAACCAGTCCTGCAGCCTAAAGGAATCGATCCTGCCCCGCAGGTGCAGCCCACGAGTCTCTGCCATCGCAAGACTCGAGGTGCCGTCGGACCCGAATACCAAAACGCCGCGATCAAAGTCCCATTCGGTCTGGTCGCGCAGATACGTCAACGTCCACGCGAGCAGACCAGTCGCAGTGCCGCTGGTCACGATTTGCTGTCCGCCGCGTGGGAATTCGATCGTTGCACTGATCGGAAGCTCAGCGTCTGCAGCCTTGGCCAGCGGCGCCGGAAGCTTGCTTTCGAGACCGACGAGGTCCGAGTCGATCGCAATCTGAAACGGCGCCGGGCTTTCCTGCTTGCCTCGCGGAAAGCGAAGCTCTGCGCTATAGGCAAAGTCGCCGACGAGCCTGTCTTGCAGCGGCAGTTCGAACTCGCTGACGAGCGCTGCTGCGGGCGCGGTGCCCCGCGCGAGTGCAAAAACGCGGTATCCGGGCGCCGACTGCGGTGCCGGACGCAGGTCGAGCACAACAGGCCGGCCGAGAAACCGGCCGCCTAACGCCTCGCTGCCGACATCGTCCCGCTCGAACGTAACTGCGCCGCTCAGTTCGGTCAGCATCGGCTTCAGACCGGCGAACGCGACCTCGCCGTTCGAGCTCTGAACGACTGCTTTAAACGTGAACGTCCGCCACTGGCGAATCGGGACGTCGAGATCGAGGGACAGCGTGGCATCGCCCGCGACTCGGACCCGCTGCAGCTGGCCGCCGAGCGCTGCGCCGATCGGACTCTGCATGGCGAAGCGCCGCATTTCCTCGAGGGTACCTGACGCGTACGAATCGATCGTGAGCACCGGGTTGCGCACGTCCGCAATCTCGATGCGCGCATCGACGACGTCGAGCCCAAGGCTCTGTGAACGATTCTCTTGCGAAAAAAGCCGCGTTCCGTCAAATACGACCTCCGCAGCGATCAGTTCCGTCGGCGGCCACTCCGGCCGATATTTCATCAGCACGTCGCGCACGGACGCGTCGACGCGAAACTCACCGGAACCATCGTCGAACGGAAACCTATCGAGGGGCCCCTTCACGCGAATCGTTGCATTCGGGATACGCCCCCGCAGAAGCGCCGAATCGAACCAGTTCCGCAGCTTTTCCTTGGTCGGTTTTAGCGGCACATACCGCGTCGCCGCGGCAACGTCATTGACGGTAACCGTGCCGACGAAATCCACAATCGGTGCGCTGCCGGCGTCTATGGAGACCTCGACGTTGCTGACGCTGTCGATGATCGAGTTGCGCAGCACGATGCTGTCGGAGAGCATCGTTATTCCGTCATCCCTGCGACGCCATATCAGCGTGCCCGACGCTTCGTCGAGCGAGACAGTCGCGCGGAGATATTCGGGAATGCTGACCCGCAGGTCAGTGCTGCGCATGTCCAGACGGCCGCCGCTGCGATCCGCGCGCAGCGTGCCGGAAAAGCCCCGGACGCCCGGCCGCATGCCCTCGGCTGCGATTCCCGCGTTCGTCAATTCGGCCGACACATCGTAATTCGGCGTCTCGCTGTCGAGATCGCTCGCGGTCGCGGCAAAGTTGCGTATCTCGCCGGACGGACCCAGGCTCGCCAACCGTTCGCGGCTCGCGTCGTCCAGCCACGGCAGCAGCAGACCATGGTCATCGAGATTCACGTACGATGCCCGGGCGTCGACCATCAGCATGCGGCCGGCCGCGTCCGTGCCGACCTCGACGTGTAGCGACGTTTCCGGCCATTCGCCGGCCGCCGTCGTCACCCGCAGTCGGTCGGCGGCCACGAGCCAGCCCTCCGGGTCCTTGCGAAAATCGACCCTACCGCGGATTGCGGCGGCCGGCGCATCGGCAACTAGGATGTCCGTGAAGTCAATCTGCGCGGTCGCCGTCGTGATGATGGCACCGGTGTAGGCGAACGAGGCGTCGATGTCGCCGCGCCCCGCCCGGACCTCGGCGATCGGGCTAGGTAGCAAATCGGACAGGCCGCTCAGCAAGAGATCATCGGCCTCGATGATCACATCCCACCTGACCGGCACGTCAGCGTCCTGCTGCAGCCGGGTTGCGGCAAGGGTCAGACGATTCCCGAGTTCGTCCGGTAGCTCGATCGTCGCGTCGACGCTCAGTCGCTGCTCCGATCTGCGCGCCAGTATCCTAGCCAGGCGAAATTCACGGGGCCTCTCGTCCCCCGGTCTGAGCAGCTTGAGGCTGACATTCTGGCCCACGACCTCGATGCGGCCGAGCCGGCCGGGAGCCCCGCGGTCGGGCAGCAGGTCAGCCGCCGGCGTCCCCTGTATCCACCACGCGCCGTCGTCGTCTTCCCGGATCTCGAGGCTCGTATCGCGGACGACGATCTGATCGACCACCAGCTTGCGATCGACGATCAACCGTATCAGACCGACGCCGATGCTCACCTCGCCGGCCGCCGCTATCCTGGCCATCGTTTCAGAGGCCAGCAATTCAGCATCGTAGAATTTGAGCTCCGGCCCGCTGAGGCCCCAGCGCGCATCCATGCCGGAAAACTCGACGTCCATGCCGATGACCGAGCTCGCCCAAACCTTGATTTCGTCCTGGTATTCCGGCAAGCGAGGCAGCAGCAGCCGGAACAGGCCTACGGCTACGGCAAGAAGTATTACCACGCCTGCCGCCGTGTACGCGACGAACTTGATCAGGCGTTGGATAAAGTCTTTCATTGTCTGTCCGCCGTAACGCCGGCGCTGCGGTCACATCAAAACGACGTCAAACTGATCCTGCACATAAAGCGATTCGGACTGCAGGCGTATCGACTTGCCCGTCTGCTCTTCTATTTCCGCAAGGCCCCCGGCCTGCTCGTCCAGCAGTAATTCGATCACGTCCTGGTGGGCAAGCACGAGGGCCTCATCGAATTCGAACTGGCGCGACTGTCGAATGATCTCGCGAAAAATCTCGAAACAGACGGTTTCTGCCGTCATCAGGAAGCCGCGGCCTTCACAGCTTTGACAGTCTTCGCACAGGATGTGCTGCAGACTCTCGCGGGTGCGCTTGCGCGTCATTTCGACGAGCCCCAGCGGCGAAACGGGTGTCAGCTGGTGGCGCGCGTGATCCTTGGCGAGTGCCTGCTCGAGAGCGGTAAGCACGTTTGTCCGGTGCTCCTGCTCTTCCATGTCGATGAAATCGATGATGATAATTCCGCCCAGATTTCTAAGCCTGAGCTGGCGCGCGATGGTGACGGCGGCTTCGAGATTGGTGCGGTATATCGTCTCCTCCAGATTGCGGTGTCCGACATAACCGCCAGTGTTTACATCGATCGTCGTCATCGCCTCGGTCTGGTCAAAAATAATGTAACCGCCAGATTTCAATGGAATACTTCTGTCCAGTGCCCGGCGAATCTCGTCCTCGATCGCGTGCAGATCAAAGATCGGCCGGCGCCGCGTATACACCTCGATTTTCGCCTCGACCGCCGGCAGAAACGTTCCCGCGAATTCCCGCATCTCGCCGAAGGCCGACTGCGAGTCGATCAAGATGCGCTCGACGTCGGCAGTCACGAAGTCCCGCAGCACCCGCAGCGGCAACGACAGGTCCTCATGGACGAGCGATTTTACTGGAGCCTTCCTGCACCGCTCCTGAACGACGGTCCACAGCTTCAGGAGGTACTCGAGATCGGCGGACAGCGCGGCCCGGTCGGTGCCCTCGGCGACGGTCCGGACGATTGTGCCGCAGGCCAGGGCACGTTCGGCGAGCAGCTCTTCCGCCATGCTTCGGAGCCTGTCCCGTTCCGCCTCGTCCTCGATGCGGGCCGAGACCCCGACGCTGTCTCCGTTCGGCAACAGCACCAGGTTTCGCGACGGCAGCGTAATAAAGGTCGTCAAACGCGCCCCCTTGTTGCCAAGAGGATCCTTGACGACCTGCACGAGCAGCTCATCGCCCTCACGAACCAGCTCGCGAACATTCGGCAGCTCGCCGTTCTCATCGCTGGCCGGCGCACTGCGGGCAATGTCCGAGGCGTGTAGAAACGCTGTACGTCGCAATCCTATGTCAACAAACGCTGCCTGCATGCCGGGCAGAACGCGGGATACGCGGCCCTTGTATACATTGCTGATGAGGCCCCGCTTGTCGGTTCGCTCGATGTGTACTTCCTGCAAAATGCCGTTTTCGAGGATTGCCGCGCGGACTTCGTTCGTCGTGACGTTGATCAGGATTTCTTCTTTGGGAGATTCTTCCGTCATGGCTCCTGATGCCCGTATGCAAATATGTCGACGCCTGCTCTCGACAGCAATTGTGCGGTCTCGTACACCGGCAGCCCGACGACGCCCGAGTAGCTGCCGCGCAGCGATTCGACGAATATGCCCCCCAGGCCCTGAATCGCGTAGGCACCGGCCTTGTCGGCCGGTTCTCCACTTTGCCAGTACGCGTACGCCTCGTCAGGACGAATTTCGCGAAACAGGACATCGGTGCTCGACACAGCCGTCTCCAAAGTATGTTGAGACCAGATGGCGATTCCGGTAAGAACGCGATGCCACCGTCCTGATAACCGGCTCAGCATAGCGAGTGCGTCCTCGCGCCCCCGGGGTTTGCCGAATATCGCCGAATCCAGCACGACCGCGGTGTCCGCAGCGACGACGACCTGGTCAAAGCGTGCCCCGGCACAGCGGGCTTTCGAGCTCGCCAGGCGCAGCACCAGTGCTTCGGCCAATTCCCCCGCTTGCGGCGTTTCGTCCACGTCAACGCCGCCCGCGGTAAAGCAAAGCCCGAGCTGCGCCAGAATTTCCCTGCGCCGCGGAGACGAAGAGGCCAGATGAATGGAGGGCCGGGGCACGGGAGTCAGCCGGGCATATCAGGCGCGGTGGTACGGATGCCCGGTCATTAGCGACCAGGCTCGATATAGCTGTTCGACCAACAGCACGCGAGCGAGGCCGTGAGGCAATGTCAGAGGAGACAGTGACCAGATGAAATCGGCGCGCTCACGGCATCTGTCGGACACGCCATCCGGACCGCCTATCACGAAACACAGGTCCTTGCCCTGCGATTGCCACGCAGACAATTTCGACGCCAGCGATTGACTTGTGAGCTGCTTGCCGTGTTCATCCAGCAGAACAACAAACTCTCCCACATGTGCTGCTTTCAGAATATGGTCGCTTTCCGCGATGACGGCGCTGACCGATCCGCCCTTCGCGGATCTCCGCGCCGGCGCAAGGTTGTCGATGCGAAAGCGCCAGCCCCGCGGCAGCCTGTCGCTATACGCCGCGATCGCAGCATCGACCCACACCGGCTGCCGCCCGCCGACGGCAATCATCCGAGTATGCACGCCTACCCGTCGGTCACGGCAAGATCGCTGGCTGGCCCCAGTGACCAGAGTTTCTCCAGATTATAAAATTCGCGAACTTTGGGCAGCATGACGTGCACGAGTGCATCCTGCAGATCGAGCAACACCCACTCACTGCCTTCTTCGCCCTCGACCCCAATCGGTTTGTGCCCGGCGGCCGTTGTCTTTTTCGCTACGTTGTCCACGAGCGCCTGGACGTGGCGTGTCGACGTTCCGCTCGCGATAATCATGTAATCTGTCACGGCCGTCATATTTCGAACATCGAGCTTGACGATATTCTGCGCCTTGACGTCATCGAGGGCCTCGATGATGAGATTACAGAGCTCATCGCTGTTCATTCGTGATTCGCCTTGAGCATACGTCCCGCCTCTCCTTTATTCCGGAATTTGCAGGGTGCCGTAGCACCGACTGTCCGCGATAATGTCACGAACGGCGTCCGGCATCAGAAATCGAGGATCACGCCCGGCCGCCACCAGGTGGCGTATCTCGGACGAAGAAATTTCGAGCTGGGTCACCGCATGAATATGCAGCCGCCCGTGCGTATTCTCGTGCAGGTCGGACTCGCGATGCGTCCCGCGATTGGATATCAGCTCGCCAAGCGGTCCGAGATCGGGAGCTTTCCAGCCAGGCCGATGCGCGACGACGATGTGCGCGAGTTCGAGAAGCTCGGTCCATCTGTGCCACGTCGGCAGCCCCAAAAACGCATCCATGCCCAGGATCAGACCGAGTGGCCGCCCGCTGAATTCCGCACGCATTGCCGTCAGCGTGTCGACCGTGTAGGACGGGCCGTCGCGATGAAGCTCCCGAGCATCGACGACGAACCCGGGCTGTCCGGAGACCGCAGCACGCACCATTTCGAGGCGCAGCTCCGCGCTCGCGAACGTATTGCCGCGGTGCGGCGGGTCTCCGCTAGGCACGAAGCGAACGTGCTCGAACGAAAGCGCCTGCAGCATCTCAAACGCCGTGCGCAGATGCCCGTAGTGGACAGGATCGAAAGTTCCGCCGAACACTCCAATCGGGCTCATCGCCCGGCCGCCCGCCGGTGGTCCCCGCTCATGCGGCCTTCCGGCTGCCCAGGGCCAGACCGAGCAATACGTCCGTCACGAGCTGCCAGGGATCCTCACCCGACTGGCCTTTGGCGGCCCGATCCGCGCGCGCGCAATTCCTGAGCAGCCGCAGCATGGCGCCCCCCTGAAGCCGGACCATGGCATTGCGGACGAGGCCCTGCCGGCTGCGCCATACACCAGCCTTGCTCAGAGCACGCGAAAGATTCGAACCGCGGCCGAGCTCGCTCTCCACGCGCGCGAGCGTGCGCAGCTCGCGTGCCATCGCCCACACCACGATGACGGGTTCGAGCCCCTCTGCGCGCAAACCGGCCAGGATTTTCAGTGACCGCGTCGCATCGCCAGCGAGCGCTGCATCCACGAGCTTATACACATCGTAGCGACTGCTATCTGCTACTGCGGAGCTGACGTCGGCGGCCGTAACGCGGGCTTGACCCAAAACCAGCCGCAGTTTTTCCACTTCCTGTGCAGCCGCGAGCAGATTCCCCTCGACGCGGTCTGCAATCAGCGTGACGGCGTCCCGATCCGGTTTCAGGCCCACGCCCTGCATCCGACGCCTGATCCAGTCCGGTAATTCGTGCCGCCCTACGGGCCGGACCTCAACGGCGACGCCGGCCGCACCGAGCGACCTAGCCCACTTCGAAGCTGCGGTGCTGCGATCCAGTTTCGGCGCAACGACGACGAAAAGGAGGTCGCCGGCCGTCGCCTCAGCAAGTTCGGCGATAAGCTGGCCCCCGATCCGGCCCGGCTTGCCGGTGGGCAGGCGCAATTCCAGCAATCGCTTATCCGCGAACAACGACATGGCCGCGCTCGATTCGCGCAGCTTATTCCAGTCGAAGCCCGGTCCCGCTACGTGCAGTTCGCGCGCGGTGAAGCCGCGCTCCCGCGCCGCCCCGCGGAGCGATTCGAGCGCCTCGGCAGCCAGCAAATGTTCATCACCCGTGATTAGATAACAAGGTGCGAGATTCGATCGCAAGTGGGAAGCGAGCTGTTTCGCCGAAATTTTCACTCGTTTAGGGTTCGGGTGACTGGAAAGGCATGATACCGTGGCACATCGATGCCGAAAAGCGTCACTCACGCGGCACGCCGGTGCTCAATCGAGTTGTTCCATGTCGATGGATTCGCTTTCCAACAGCACGGGAATCCCGTTTTGCACGGGGTACAGAAGCTTACCGTCATCCGTAATTAGCGCTTCGGTGAGGCGTTCCGTCACCACGGCGCCCTCCCGATTGCATACGCCGCCGTCACTGATCGCGGCGTTAATGGTCTTCAGCGTCTGGCTCGTGACCGGCGCCAGACCCTTCTGGGTGACCGGACAGCGCAATATGGCCAGCAGTCGTTTGTCCATGCGAATTGCTCGGGCCTCTCGGAACAAGTGGTTGTTTTCAATAAAATTTATGGCAAAAAATCCGGTGAACTCGGCGCGCCGCCGACCGTCCGCGGGCGGCGGCAGCAGCCAGGCACAGCATAACCGCTCCCGCCGATGACGGAAACTTCTCGGGAATCGGCGCCCTGGCTGGATCGCGCCGCCGTTGCGCTGTCCGCGCTGTGCGTCGTGCACTGCCTGACGCTACCGTTGCTGGTCGCCGGCCTACCGTTTCTCGCCCAGTTCGTGCCAGGCCATTTGCATGCACAGATGCTCGTTATCGTCGTGCCGCTGAGCGTCGTTGCCCTTGCGATCGGCTTTCGGCGCCATCGCAGCAGGCCCGTACTGGTTGCCGGAGCCATCGGCATGCTCCTTCTGATTATCGGCGCTACCTTTGCGCACAACTTTCTGGGTCTGCTCGCGGACCGGCTGTTCACGATTTCGGGCGCGATCGTACTGGCTGCCGCGCACGTGCAGAACAGCCTGCTTGCCCGCCGCTGTCACGCGTCCACGGACAAGCTCACGACCTGAGCATCCTTTGCAGCTCAGCGTTTTTGCAGTTCTCTGCGGCCTGAACCGCAAGCTCCCGATCCTGGGGAAAAGGTCTAAAGCGCGGGTTGACGTCACAGCAGCGCAGCAGGACCTTGACCGCGGCGACCTGTTTGTTCTGGCGCAGCAGCCGGCTCAGGTAATGTTGCGCAAATTCGAGCGCCGCGGTCGTGTCCTCCCAGTCCATAAGTTCTGCAAAGAACCATGACCACGCAGCGTCAGGATCGGGATCCTGCTCCAACCAGTCGAAAATGTGCTGCAGTCCGCCACGACGATTACCGCGACTTGCGAATCCGTAAGCATGCGTCAACGTCTTGCGTCGATCCTGCGTAACCGCTTCCTCGCGGTCTTCCCGGGTCGCCGGGACCGGCTCCGGAATCGAAATGTCGTCGGCCAGCTTATTGACGCGCAGCACGGCCCCGATCGCGGCAAATAGTCCGAACGTGGCACACCACGCGGCCAGCCGGAGGAGAACACCTGGGACTTTGTTTTGCTCGAGCAGCGCGGCCAGCAGGCCGGCCGCCCCGATCACAAACGGCAGTAGCCAGTAACTGGCGCCACAGCGACCGATGAATGCGGCCAGGCGTCGCGGATCCACGCACTGCAGCGGCGAATGCGTGATTGCGAGTACCCCGAGCGACGCCGGCAGCAGGCCGGTCGCCAAGAGCGCGAGCCCGACAGCCGGTGGCTGCCCGACGCGCGCAGCAAGTGCATACCCGATTGCTGCGCTACCTGCGCCCAAGACCAGCGGGAACAGACTCCAGGCTTCGGAAAAGAAGCCGAACAGAGCAATATCCGGCGGCGCCACTTCGCGGCCGCGGGCGCGGGCCTCCAAAAGCTGCATCAGGTAGCGACTGATCGCGGGGACAAGCAGCAGTATTAAAAAGATGCCTAGGACACCGCCGAGCAGCGCCAGCTCGCTCAGCAAATAAAATGTGACGAGCGCGAGCAGCGCGGTCGCTGTCCGAAACGGATACGCGAGATCGGCAAAGATGTCATGAGCTTTCGACATCGTCCTGTCGGCCATCGGGGACCGGGTCGAACCCCGCGTCGCCCCAGGGATGACAGCGAGCAATTCGTTTTGCGGCAAGCCAGGTCCCGCGAAACGCCCCGTGCCTTTTCAGCGCCTCCACCGCGTATCGTGAACAGCTGGGCTGAAACCTGCAGTTTCGGCCGAGCCACGGCGAAATTAGCAGCCCGTAGAGCACGACGAGCGCAATGACGGGCCACGCAAGCAGTCGCAACAACGCCATCCCCATTACGCGGTCTCGAGTGCAGATTCCGCAAAGCGGCGAATCGCCCCGAGCATCGACGCAAGACCGTTGCTCCGCGTCGGGCTGAGATGCTGCTCGAGCTCCAGCGCGCTGACGAATTCCGCCGATGAGTCGAGGATCTCTTCGGGACTTCGTCCGCTGTAGACGCGCAGCAGCAGCGCAATCAGCCCCGACACGATCGCGGCATCACTCGTTGCCTGAAACTCGAGCCGACCATCGCGCCGGTTCGAGACAAACCAAACCTGTGACTGACAGCCCTTTATTCTATTGTCCTCCGTGCGCAGGGATTCGGGGAACGCTGGCAAGCGCCGACCCATGTCGACGAGATACTGATAGCGATCCATCCAGTCATCGAAGAGCCGGAATTCGTCGATGACCTCCTGCTCTGCCTCGCGAACTTCGCTCGCCGGCCGCATTATGGTTCCCTTCGCCACGTCGTGCCGTCCAGTCCGTCCTCGATCCGAATGCCGGCGGCGGCAAGCCGATCCCTGATCCGGTCGGCCGTCTCGAAGTCGCGCTGCGCCCGCGCGGCCTGGCGCTCGGCGAGGAGTTCGTCGATCGCAGCGGGCGATATGTCACTGCCGGTTTCGCCGGCAAACCAGACTTCGGCATCCTGCTGCAGAAGGCCGAGCAGGTCACCTGCTGCCAACATTGTCGCAGCGAGCCGTTGTTTCTTGGCGGCGTCCCGTGCCTTGTTCAGCTGTCTGGCAACACCAAACAGCTCGGCCATCGCTTTCGGCGTGTTGATGTCGTCCTCGAGTGCGGCCACGAGCGCACCGGGTGGTTCGGCTGTCTGGCGAAACCCATCGTCAATCTCGATACCTCGCAGCGCGCCGTACAGACGGTCAAGCATACGCCGCGCCGCCTCTATTGTTTTCATGGACCAGTCGAGCGGCTGCCGATAGTGCGCACTCATCAGTGCGAGCCTTAAGACCTCGCCCCGGTAGCTTTGAATCAGCTCGCGCACGAGCACGACGTTACCCAATGACTTGGACATTTTCTCGTGATCCACGGAAAGGAAACCGTTGTGCAGCCAGAAACGGGCAAATTCTTCGCCATCGTGTGCGCAGCGACTCTGGGCCAGCTCGTTTTCGTGATGCGGAAATACCAGGTCCTGGCCACCGGCATGAATATCGATTGTGCGGCCCAAGTGCTTCTCCGCCATCGCCGAACATTCGATATGCCAACCGGGGCGGCCGCGGCCCCACGGGGATTGCCATCCCGGCAGCTCGGGTGTGGACGGCTTCCAGAGGACGAAATCCTGCGCGGCCTTCTTGTACGGTGCGACCTCGACGCGAGCACCGGCAATCATTTCGCGAAGATCGCGCTTCGACAGCTCCCCGTAAGCCTCGTAGCTACTGACATCGAACAACACGTGGCCTTCGGCTTCGTACGCGTGTCCGCTCCCTACCAGCGTCTCGATCATTGCTATCATCTCAGCGACGTGCTCTGTCGCACGCGGCTCGATGTCAGGGGGCAGTACGTATAGCGTCTGCATGTCCTCGTTGTATGCCTTGATGAATCTCTCGGTAATCGCTTCGATGGGCTTACCGCTTTCGATTGCCGCTGCGTTTATCTTGTCATCGACATCGGTAATGTTGCGTGCAAACGTGAGCGCATACCGCTGCCTCAACACTCTCGCGAGCACGTCGAACACGACGGCAGGGCGAGCGTTACCAATGTGCGCGAAGTTGTAAACGGTGGGCCCGCAAAGATACATGGTCACTTCGCTGCCGTGCAGAGGCTCGAACGTGACCTTGTGACCGCGTCGAGTGTCGTGAAGTTTCAGCGCCATGTCCTGCCGATTGCGCGGGCTAAAGGGCTCAATGATAGCAATATTGCTGCCGGCAGCTATGCCGAGTATTCTGACGTTGCCCTAATGGCCTGCTGAGGACCCGCAATGACGGTGGCTCCGGTAAAATTTCACGCTCGGGAATCCGTAGCGCAAGTCGAGGAAGGCGACGATCTGGCACCGAAGTTCGATGCCCGCGGACTGATCACGGTCGTCACGACTGACGCTGATTCGGGTGAGCTGTTGATGCAGGGCTACATGAACGCCGAGGCGCTGGGACTCACGATCAGCACCGGAGAGGCGCATTACTACAGCCGCTCACGGCAGACGCTGTGGCACAAAGGGGCCACCAGTGGCTTCGTGCAGCGCGTCCGCGAGCTTCTTGTCGACGACGATCAGGACTGCATCTGGCTCCGCGTTGACATCGACGGGGGTGCAAGCTGTCACGTCGGCTACCGGAGCTGTTTTTATCGCCGGGTCCCGGTCGGCGACGCATTTCACGAGCGGCAGGCGGCCGGCCATATCGGGCTGGAGTGGACCGACACGGAGAAGGTGTTCGATCCGGCCGAGGTCTACGGCGACGCGCCGAATCCGACGCTTTTATGACTTAACGTTGTAGAAGCCAGCACAGGATACTTGCGGCCTTTTGTTCGCAATGCGCATCGTGCGAGCTGCGGCATCGGGCCGCGGCGTGCTTCACTAAGAAGCTAGTTTAGATCCACTCTACAATTAATTAAGCCGCGCGAATACGAAGCGCGCGACAGCACCGCTCGTCACGTTTCACAAAGCTATGCGCGTGCCGCAGTGTGCGGCTATAGCTATTATTCGCCTTCGTCTTGCCGGTATCTTGCGCCGTTGGGGTTCGGGCTGCAGTCCTCCGGCCCGTTACCGAAACCGTTGTTGCAAGCGCTACGATGCGACCCCGCCCCGGCGAATGAGGGCATTGCGGTCAGCGTGAGAATAGCGGGCGTTGAATACGCAGCCTTTTTGACGAATTCGCGTCTCGATTCTTTTCTGTCCATGGTTTCTAGCCTGTTGTTATGATGACTCGGCGAACGCCGATTCAAAGTATAGTCCTCAGGTTACTCGTGGCAAGGAGAATTTTCCGCTTATGTCGGATTTTTTTACGCAATCCGTTTTCGAACTGACCGGATCTCAAAGGCCAGCCGCTAATACCGCCTTTCCCGGTCCTGGCGGCGTCGCTGACGCCGCCGCCGGGCGGCCGGCTGCGGCTCGCGGTGAGCCATCGCCCGCGCCTGATAGGTATATTCGATCGTACCGATGAGCCACAGGAAGTAACCGATCAGCTCGATGAATTCCTCGACCGTCACCTTGATGACCCGCTGGTAGGCATCGCCGAGCAGGGCCATCCAGAACGGCTCGTGTCCGACGAGCCTCACGTAGGCAAACAGGATGAGCGCGCCGGCAAACAGCAGCGCGAGGCCCGGCGACGGCCACACACGCGCCCACGCTACCCCCAGGCGCCGCCGCTGTCGAAACGTGTAGACGATGACGAGTGCGCCGGCGATGGCAACGAGGACCTGCCAGAGATTATCGATAAGATAGCGATCGAAAAAATAATCGAGCTCACGGATGAAGAACGCGAGGGCGAGGCCGGCAAACGGCAGCGCTATGGGACGCTGCGAGGGACAGTGCCTCGCAACCCATGTCATCAGCAGCCCGCAGACGGCGAGAATCATCGGTTGTATAAGTTCGACCGGTGAAAACTCGCTCGTGCCGAATTGATCATATTCGGCAACAACGATGTGCAATTGCAGCGTGCCGGGTGCAGAGATTTCGAGCTGCGTCAGGAGCAGCGTGCAAAGCGCAACGCCGACGAAATACAGGATATAGCGCGGCCAGGGCATACCTGACTATACACCGCGGTCGAACGCGCCGAACAAGCGGCCCGATTTCAGACGGTTCGACTCTGAATATCAGGTCGATTCAAGCTCGAAGCGAGAACGTCAGCCGACCGGCGGGCGTGAGGAGCCCATGTTCGACCAACCAGTCGCGAGCGTCCGCAGAATCGCCACGAAACCAGCAAGCCGCAGAGCCGAGGCGAAAACTGTATCCCCAAGCATCCATGTCGCGCATCAGTCGCTCGGGATCAAGGTCGGCGAACTGCTCGGCCAACACGACCTGCAGGTAGCAGACCGCGGCCTCTTCCAGGTCATCGCCGCCGGCGTCGCACACGAGGCCTCGCCGGCGATCGCTGGTCATGCATACGATGTGCGCGAGCTCGTGTAACAGCGAGTGGACGGGCGTATCGGAGCGCGCGTAAAGCGCGCATCCGACAATGCCTGCCTCCGGTTCTCCCCAGTAGGATCCATTGATGACGGCGCCGTCAGCGACAGCGACGAACGTGATGCCGTAGCGCTGCAACAGAGCGTCGATTTGATCGCGATCGAGACAGGCACACGTCAGAATCCGGCTCGGCCCCACGTCTACAGTGATGAAATTTGCTTGAGGACGATTCTGACGAGGTCATTCACGATCGCCTCGCGCATAAGCATTTCCTCGCGGGCTTTGCCGAGTACGAGCGTTTCGTCATAGGTATAGTCCCGCGTCAACGTGACTAGCTGCGGCGCTAGGAGATTTCCGGATTCGCCGGTCACCGAATACTGTACGGTGTAATACACCTCAAACTCGGTGGGCACGTTGCGCGCGGATACCGACAGCACGCGCTGATCCGTGTCATCGATCAATATCGACAGCGTCGCGGTCGCGTCGACAGGCGAATCGACGATGCTCACGCCGCTCGTGGCAAGCTGTCGCCTAAGGGTTCGGTAGAACGGGGAGTACCGATCTTCAGCCGCTATATATGTGCGCTGCATCTCCGCCGGTACCGCGACCGCGCCCTGCAGGTGAAATCCGCAACCCGCGCTCAGCGCTTGAATCGTAGCGGCCAGCGTGCAGCTCGTGACACGGAGCAGTCTTCTAGACAACGACATTTACCAGTCGGCCAGGCACAACGATCGTTTTACGGATGGCCTTGTCAGCGACAAATCGCTGCACGTTCGCGTCTGCAAGTGCAGCCTCGCGCACCGTGTCGTCATCTGCATCGACCGCGACCGAAATTCGGCCACGCAGCTTTCCGTTCACCTGCACGACGATTTCTATCAGCTCCTGCTCAAGAGCCCTGTCATCGGCGCTGGGCCAGGATTCGTCGATTAGCGCCGAATCGTGACCCAGTGCCTGCCAGAGCGTGTGGCAGATATGCGGAACGATCGGCGCAAGCATCAGCACGATCGCGTCGAGCGCCTCTTGCACAACGAAACGGCCCGCCGGGGACGAGTCGTCGAAGCGATTGACCGAGTTCAGCAGTTCCATCGCGGCGGCAACGGCAGTGTTAAACGTATAGCGCCGCCCGATGTCGTCGCTGATTTTCGCAATCGTCTGATGCGTCTTGCGGCGCAGGTCCCGCTGCGCGGTGTCGAGGGTGTCGGGATCCACCGGCGTTGCCAGCCCACTCTCTGCATGCGCCTGCACGGAAGTCCAGAAGCGATTGAGAAACCGGAAGCTGCCCTTGACGCCGTCGTCGGACCACTCGAGCGCCTGCTCGGGCGGCGCTGTAAAAATCATGAACAGCCGCACGGTGTCCGCGCCGTATTTTTCGACCAGCGCATGCGGATCAACAGTGTTGCCTTTTGCCTTGGACATCTTCGCACCGTCCTTGAGCACCATCCCCTGGGTCAGCAGATTCGTAAACGGCTCCGACGCGGCCGACAGGCCCTCGTCGCGCATGACGCGCTGGATAAACCGCGAGTACAAAAGATGCAGGATCGCGTGTTCGATGCCGCCCGTGTACTGATCGACCGGCATCCAATAAGCCGCCCGCGCATCGAGCATTGCCTGATCGCTGTCCGGACACGCGTAGCGGGCGAAATACCACGACGATTCCACGAAGGTGTCGAACGTGTCGGTCTCCCGCCGGGCCGGCCTGCCGCATTCGGGACAGGTTGCTTCGAGGAACTCGGGCATGTCCTTGAGCGGCGATCCCACGCCGGTGAATTCTACGTCCTCGGGCAGCACGACGGGGAGCTGGTCGTCCGGTACGGGGACTGCATCGCACTGATCGCAATACACGATCGGTATCGGCGCGCCCCAGTACCGCTGCCGTGACACGCCCCAGTCGCGCAGACGATAGTTGATGGCGCGACGACCACGGCCGCTGTCCTCGAAGTGCGCTGCGATCGCGTCGCATGCGGCCTCGAAGTTCAGGCCGTCGTATTCGCCCGAATTCACCAAAATGCCGTGCTCGACAAAGGCTCCGGCCTGGATGTCGATTTCCCGCCCGTCTGCCGGAGCGATGACCTGCACGATCGGCAGACCGTGTTTCTTGGCGAATTCCCAGTCGCGCTCGTCGTGCCCGGGCACCCCCATTACTGCGCCGGTTCCGTAGCTCATCAGCACGAAATTAGCGACCCAGAGCGGGACCCTCTCCCCGGTCAGCGGATGAGTCGCGGATATGCCGAGGGGCACGCCCTTCTTCTCCATTGTCTCCAGCGCAGCTTCCGCGGCGGCGGTCTTCTTGCATTCTTCGACAAACGTCGCGATATCGGGATCCTGCTTGGCCGCCCGTGCGGCCAGCGGATGTTCGGCGGCGACGGCCATATAGGTCACACCCATGAGCGTGTCCGGGCGCGTCGTAAAGACTTCCAGCGGCTCGTTCGTGCCCTCGACCTCGAAACCCAACTCGAGTCCCTCGGACCGCCCGATCCAATTACGCTGCATCGTCTTGACGGATTCCGGCCAGCCCGGCATGCGGTCAAGCTCGGCGAGGAGTTCATCCGCGTACGCCGTGATCTTCATGAACCACTGGGGAATTTCCCGTCGCTCGACGAGCGCATTCGAGCGCCAGCCGCGCCCGTCGATAACCTGTTCGTTTGCGAGCACGGTTTCATCGACCGGGTCCCAGTTCACGATCGAGTTTTTCCGATACACGAGGCCCTTGCGGAACATCCGCGTAAACAGCCACTGTTCCCAGCGGTAATATTCTGGGCGACACGTCGTAATTTCGCGCGCCCAATCGTACGCATAGCCGAGGCGCTGCATCTGCTCGCGCATGTCGTCGATATTTCGGTACGTCCACTCGGCCGGAGGGACACCGCGCTGAATCGCCGCGTTTTCCGCGGGCATGCCGAATGCGTCCCATCCCATCGGTTGCATGACGTGCTTGCCCCGCATCCGCTGATAACGCGCGATGACGTCGGAAATCGTGAACACACGCACATGCCCCATGTGGAGCTTGCCACTGGGATACGGAAACATCGTCAGGCAATAGAACTTCTCCTTGCCCGGCTCTTCGGCAACTTCGAAGCAGCGAGTCCCTCGCCAGTATTCCTGGGCCTCCCGCTCGACCTTTTCCGGATGGTATGCGCTCGACATGGACAAATTTTTTGCGCTGCCCGTGAGCAATCCGAGCTCGCGCCGGATGACCCTCCGGGGCAGATTTCCGCGTGACGAAAAATTGCAAGCCTACCGCATGCGGCGTCCGATCGCAGTAGGCGCCGGGGCGGCGCGCGAGCGGTTGCTCACCCGCGGCGATTAGCGATCAGTGCCCCCGTTTCGCGTAGGCGAGCCCCAGTCCGAGCAGCAAGCTGGCCCAGGATATGACTGGCCAATTTCCGAACGTGACGTAAGGCGTGCTGCCGCTACGCGACTCTAGCCTGGCCGTCATCGACACCGGTCGAAACTGCGGTCCTGTCTCCGTGAGCCTGCCGTCGGGGCCGATAAACGCGGAGATACCGGTGTTCGTCGCCCGGATCGTTGCCCGCCCGGCCTCGAGCGCACGCATTCGCGCGATTTGCAGGTGCTGATGAGGTGCGATCGAATCCCCAAACCAGGCATCGTTGCTGACGTTGACGAGTATGTTCGCAGCCGGCAGCGCGTATAGCTGCTCCGCGCCGTAGGCATCTTCGTAGCAGATCGCGACGGCGAGCTTCAGACCGCCTGCCGTGACAATCAGCGGCTGCTCCGACGCACCGGCCGTCAGGTCGCTGTGCGGCAGGCTCAGCAAACGCATCCATTCGCGAACCGTGTCTGGCACGGGAAAATACTCGCCGAACGGCACGAGATGGCGCTTCCGGTACGCCTGGCGGAATTCTCCACCGACCGCAATGACGCTGTTGTACACCGCTACGGCGTCATCATTGCCGTATGTGCGTTCGAGAATACCGAACAGAATTGTCTGGCCGTGCTGTCGCGCGTCGGCCTCAATCATCTTCATGTAGCCCTCGACCCTGTCCGTCACCGAGGGGATCGCCACCTCGGGCCAGACGATGATGTCGCTGTCCCGCGCGCGTAGCGATGCTTCCCGGTAATAGTCGAGTGTCGGCCGAAACTGCTCCGGGAGCCATTTCCGGTCCTGGGCGATGCCGCCCTGCACCAGCGTTGCCGTGACCGGCCCGCCGAGAGGCGCCGTCCATGCCGCCGTATGCAGTCCGCCACCGATGATCCATGGCAGCAGCACGAAGCCAAACGCCGCCCAGCGCCCAGCACCACGAATGCAAATCGCGGCCAGGAGCGCAGCCACGCTCAAAACGAGCAAGTACGAGACGCCGTAGACGCCAACGACGGGTGCCCAGCCTGACAGCGCCGAATCGATCTGGCTGTAGCCCAAGGCGAGCCACGGGAATCCTGTCAGTACCCAGCCACGCAGCCATTCGACCAGCACCCACGCAGCCGGCGCTACCGCAACGAGACGCCAGGGGCCGCCGTCGGTCAGGCGACTCGTGATCCAGCTCGCGAGCGCAATGTACGCAGCCATGATCAGGACGAGCCCGAACATGAGCAGCATTGCGATCCAGACCGGCGCCTCGCCGAAGACGACAACCGAGATGTAGATCCAGTAAGTCCCGCTCAGAAACCAGCCGAGGCCGAACCAGAAGCCATATTTTGCCGAATCGCGCGGGGATTGAGTGAGGCAGAGATAGCACCACGACAACAGCAATGGCGGCAGCAGCCAGCGCCAGGCGAGCGGCGCGAACGCGAGCGTCGCAAGACAGCCGCCTGCGAAAAAAATACCTCGCATGATCCAGGGCCTGTCCGTGGGCAACACTGACGACGGCGAGGTGCGGCTCACGAGCGAACTTGCGACGGATTGTGATCAGGCGCGGGCGCGCTGGACCTGCAGGGAATCGATGCGCCGCCGGTCGGCCTTGACGACCGAGAATACGAATCCGCCAAACTCGAGGCGTTCGCCGCGACGGGGTAGGCGGCCCAGCTCGTGCATCACAAGACCCCCGACCGTATCGTAATCCTCGTCATCGAGGTCGCTTTCGAAGTAATCGTTGAAATCGTCAATGCGGGTCAACGCACGCACGGCATAGCTCGGCCTGCCATTGAGGTCACCCTCGGGACGGATGAATACCGCGGCTTCCGGATCGTGCTCGTCGTCGATTTCGCCGACGATCTCCTCGATGACGTCCTCGATCGTTACGAGCCCGGCAATGCCTCCGTATTCATCGACGACGATCGCCATGTGGTTACGGCTGTCCCGGAACTCCTTGAGCAATGCATTCAGGCGCTTCGATTCCGGAATGACCACCGCGGGCCGCAGAAGCTTACGCATGGGGATGTCGCGCGCCTCCTCACCACCGAAGTAGCGCAGCAGATCCTTGGCGAGGAGGATGCCTAGCACCTCGTCCCGTTCCTCCCCGATAACCGGGAATCGTGAGTGTCCGGACTCCACGATTACGGCAAGCATCGCGTCGAAGTGCTGGTCGATATCGATGACGACCATCTGCGAGCGGGGCACCATGACGTCGCGGACCTGCGTCTCGGACACCTCCAGCACGCCCGATAGCATGTCGAGCTCGTCAGCCTCGAGATCGATCTCGGATTGGCGAATAAAGTCGTGTATTTCTTCGCGGCTCCATGGCTCGCCCCTGATTGCGCGCTTGACGCGCGCAACAAGACCGGTAATGCCATTGCCGCTGGTACTTGGCGGTTTGTCGTTCATTGAACGCGGACAGTCATTGGGTTGCCGGCGATGGCCGGCCTGTCATTGTAACAGCTGGCGCCGTGCACAGCAGATCGGCATGGCGGCTGGTATAGGCCCGCAGCTTCATTCGCATTTCGATACGCCGAATGAGGTTACCGATCATCATAGGGATCCCGAACGCCGCGGGACGCGAGGATCTCTGCCTCGAGACGCTCCATGTTCCTGGCCTGCCTCGGCTCCACGTGGTCGTGACCCAGCAGATGCAGCATTCCATGCACGAGCATGTGTGCCCAATGATCGGCGAGCGGCTTGTCCTGAGCATCCGCCTCTGCACGAACGACTGGCGCGCACACCACGATGTCGCCGAGCAATCGACCGGCTTCGGCTGGCAATCCGGCTAACTCGCCTCCCGGAAACGCGAGCACGTTTGTCGTCTTGTCCTGCCGACGGAAACGCCGGTTCAAGGCGCGCATCTCCCCGGCATCGACGACGCGCACCGAAACCTCTCCGCCGGCTTCGAAGCCGCTCCATTTGGCCGTGAGGTTGATCCAGTCAGCGATGACCGCTGCTGCCGGCACATTCGTGTCCGCCGCATCGCACTGCACATCGACGCGCAGCGTGCGACCTTTCTCCATGGTCGAATCAGTGCTTGCCACCACCATTGTCGTCGGCTTGGTAGGCTTCGACGATTCGCTGTACCAGCGGATGCCGGACGACATCCTTCGGCGTGAAGTGCGTGAACGCGACGCCTTTTACGTCTTTCAGGATCTTGAGGGCGTTCTTCAATCCGGACTGCTGGCCGGGCGGCAGGTCGATCTGTGTAATGTCTCCTGTCACGACCGCGCGGGACCCGAAGCCGATCCGGGTCAGGAACATCTTCATCTGTTCGACGCTAGTGTTCTGCGCCTCATCCAGGATCACGAAGCATTCGTTCAATGAACGACCACGCATGAATGCCAGCGGCGCGATTTCGATCGTATTTCGCTCGATCAGGCGTGATACCTGCTCCGCACCGATCATGTCATAGAGCGCGTCGTACATCGGCCGCAGATAAGGATCGACCTTTTGCGACATGTCTCCGGGCAGAAAGCCCAGACGCTCACCGGCTTCGACGGCCGGCCTCACGAGCACGATACGCCGCACCTGTTCGGATTCGAGCGCGTCGATCGCACACGCGACCGCCAGATAGGTCTTGCCAGTGCCGGCAGGACCAATACCGAACGCGAGATCGTGCGACAGTATATTTTTCATGTACGCAGTCTGATTGGCGCCGCGCGGACGAATCAGCTTGTACCGCGTCTGAATTGCGATGGCTTCGGCGCCATCCGAGTCGGCCAACGCGTCGGCGGCAGCAAGATCGCCATCGTTCATTACGGACTCCTGCAACAGCATGTGCACGCGTTCGGGATCCAAGCGCTCGCTGTCGGTCATGTTGAACAGCGAGCGCAGCACGTCGCTCCCGGCCTTCGCCGCACCTGGCAGCCCGGTGATGCGAAAGCGGTTCCCGCGGCTCGCGATTTCGATGTCCAGCCGCCGCTCGATTTGTCGCAGGTGCTCATCGAACTGTCCGCACAGGTTGGCAAGACGCTTGTTGTCGACGGGTTCGAGAACCACATCCCGAGAAATGACAGCGGCGTTCAAGGCGAGTGTTTGTACCCTTTCAGGGCGACTTTCCCGGCGAACAGCACGGGTAATAACGGCGGCGCGGCGGCGCCAAATGGATCCTGGCGACAGATCATTGGATTTTCAGCCTACCCCGTCGCCTCGTGTATGTGAAGTGCACGGTTCGCAGTTCGGCTGCACAATGCACGGCCGCGGAGACTGTTGGGCAAAGCCTCCGTGATTACGACGTCCATGAAGCTGCCGATACAGCCCGGATTGGCATCAAAATTCACCCAGCGATTATTTTCAGTGCGCCCCGCCACCTGGCTGGTACTCTTACGGGACAGTTTCTCGACCAGCACGCGTTGGGTTGTGCCCACCATGGCCTTGCTGATCGCCATGGCCTGCGCGGTGATTCTGGACTGCAGCCGTCCGAGGCGCTCTTTCTTTACGTCGATCGGCGTATCGTCGGCCAGGCTGGCGGCCGGCGTTCCGGGGCGCGCGCTGTAGACAAAACTGAATGACTGGTCGAATCCGATCTCGGCAACCAGATTCATCAACGCCTCGAAGTCGGCGGCCGATTCCCCCGGAAACCCGACGATAAAGTCCGATGACAGGGAGATACCGGGACGAGCGTCGCGGAGTCGGCGGACCTTGTTCTTGTATTCCAGCACGGTGTGCCCGCGCTTCATCAGCGCGAGAATCCGATCGGAGCCGTGCTGCACGGGCAGGTGCAGATAGCTGGCCAACTTCGGTATTTCCGCATACGCCTGTATCAGGCTATCCGTAAATTCCACCGGATGCGAAGTCGTGAAGCGGATGCGCTCAATATCGTCGATTGCGTCGATGTAATAGATCAGCGTCGCGAGATCGGCAATCTGTCCATCGTGCATCGGGCCACGATAGGCATTGACGTTTTGTCCCAAAAGGTTGACTTCGCGTACGCCCTGCGACGCGAGCGTCGCAACCTCGGTGATCACGTCGTCGAACGGTCGGCTTATTTCCTCGCCGCGCGTGTAGGGCACGACGCAAAAACTGCAGTATTTGCTGCAGCCTTCCATAACGGAAACGAACGCAGTTGGACCCTCCGCTCGGGGTTCGGGAAGACGATCGAACTTTTCGATCTCGGGAAATGAGATATCGACGACCGGGCCGTTTTTCCGCCGCGCATCCTCGATCAGTTCCGGGAGCCGATGCAGCGTCTGCGGACCGAAAACGACGTCTACGAAAGGCGCGCGGCGAGCAATGCCGTCGCCCTCCTGACTCGCGACGCAGCCACCCACACCGATCATCACAGCGGGATTAGCCTCTTTGAGCACGCGCCATCGGCCTAACTCAGAATAGACCTTCTCCTGGGCCTTTTCGCGAATCGAACACGTATTGACCAGCAGCAGATCCGCCTCCTGCGGCGAGTGCGTAAGGTCGTAGCCGTGAGATTCACGCAGCACGTCCGCCATCTTGGCCGAGTCGTACTCGTTCATCTGGCAGCCCATGGTCTTGATGTACAGCTTGCGCGTCACGGGATCATTCGCTCGAGGACGGCAGCCCGAATTTTACGCCACTGCCGTGGCGGTGGAGCGCAACCGCGACGCTGAATCCGGGCAGCGATTCGTGCAACGCTGCGCAATAATGACCAATTAGAAAGGTATATCGTCGTCAAAATCGTCTGGGCCGGGCTGCGGCGCCGGCGACGACGAGCCGCCGGCTTGCGAGCGCATCGGCGCGGCACCGCCGCCCCGACCACCGAGCATTTGCATCTCGTCGGCGATGATTTCCGTCGTGTATCGATCGTTGCCATCGCGATCCTGCCACTTGCGCGTCCGCAACTTACCCTCGATGTACACCTGAGAACCCTTGCGCAAATATTCCGCGGCAATTTCGGCTAACCGGTTGAACGTCGCGACACGATGCCACTCGGTACGCTCTTTCTGCTCGCCGGTTTGCTTGTCCTTCCAGGCCTCGTTTGTCGCGACCGTGAAGTTCGTGACCGCGGAGCCGCTCGGCATGTAGCGCGTATCCGGATCCTGGCCGAGATTGCCGACGAGGATGACTTTGTTGATTCCGCGGGCCATGGCTGGTCCCCTCTCAAGTACCTGATTCTTTTGCCCGTGGCGGCCGAAATCTTGGCCTCGCCCGCCGCTCCGAGGGTCGCCTATTGTAGAGCCTGGCGGCACAAATACCACCCCGATTTCTGGGCCGTGTGGCGCAATTGTGGTGCTTAACGCCGAAACAGGCCGAACATCGCGAGCCAGATCGCAGCGAGCAGCGCGCACACGAAAAACACGTCGGCCGGTCGGCCCGAGGCGAGAAACCATCCGCCGATGAGGCCGCCCGTGAACGCGCCGAGGAATTGCGCGCTGGAGAACACGCCGAGTGACGCGCCGCGCGCCGTATCATCCGCCAGAATCGACAGTCGCGCAGGTAGACCGGCTTCGAGAAACGTAAACCCGGCGAAGAATAGCGCCAGCGCAGCGAACACCGGCAAGGTACCGAAGCTGCCGAATGCCAGCAGCAGTTCCCCGAGCAGCATCAGCGTCACGGCAATCCCGACGGTCGCAGTCTTGCCCTGCCGCTCGTCGCTGGCAATCAGCGGCACGGCGCCGGCGAGCGAGACGATCAAGGCGCCAACGTAGATCTTCCAGTGTCCGGTCACCGCCAGCTCGAGCTCATGGACGAGCAAGAACGGCAGCGCGACAAAGCTTGCAGTCAACATCGCATGCAGCAGAAACGCGTACACGTCCAGCTCGAGCAGATGCACCCGGAACGCTGCCTCGAGGTTCCATCTGTCCCGTGGGCCGGGTCGCTCGATCCCGTCCGGTAGCATGGCCAGGAAAATCGCGGCGACAACCGCGAGGGCTGCGGCCAGCCAGAACAGGGACGGGACGCCGAGGCGGGCGCCAATCAGCGGCCCGATGACGAGTGCGAGAAGAAACGCCACGCCGACACCGACGCCGTAAATCGCCATCGAACGCGTCCGCACCTGCACACGCGTCGCATCGGCAATCAGGGCCGTGAGGGTCGCGGAGATCGCGCCCGCTCCCTGCAGCAGACGGCCGGCAATGACGCCCCAGATTGCATCACTGCTCGCCGCGAGCAGACTGCCTGCGGCGAACACGGCAAGACCGCCGATGATTACGGGCGGCCGCCCAAGCCGATCGGACAGCGCGCCGAGAGGGATCTGGAGCGCCGCCTGCGTCAAGCCGTATGCGCCGACCGCGAGACCGATCAGGATCGGTGTAGCACCCTGCAAGCGGGCGGCATAGAGCGACAGCACAGGCAACAGCGCAAACAGCCCGAACATGCGCAGCATGCCAATCACCGCGATGATACTGACCGCTCGTCGTTCGAACGGCAGCATTGCCGTCAGTTTGTTACGGTCCATCATGGTCCCTGGTTGCCGGCTCGCTCCGGAGCGGGCGAAGTCGGTAAGTCGACGCGCATTCGCCTGCCGCGACTCTGCATTGCAACGCAAACCCGCAGTTTCGAACGGAGAACCCTTTGCGCCGAAGATGGCGGGCGGCGTATATTAGCAGGTTGCCCGGCGTTTTCTGAATTCACGCTTATGAAGTCCATCGATATCCGCGGCGCGCGAACGCACAATTTACGCAATCTCGATCTCAGCCTGCCGCGGGACAAGCTCATCGTATTCACGGGCCTGTCCGGGTCCGGCAAATCCTCGCTCGCGTTCGACACGATCTACGCCGAGGGCCAGCGCCGCTACGTCGAATCGCTTTCTGCCTACGCGCGACAGTTCCTGTCGATGATGGAAAAACCCGATGTCGACCATATCGACGGGCTGTCGCCCGCAATATCTATCGAACAAAAATCGACGTCACACAATCCGCGCTCGACCGTAGGCACGGTCACCGAGATCTACGACTACCTGCGCCTCCTGTACGCGCGGGCCGGCACGCCCCGCTGTCCCGATCATGCCGTAACGCTCGAGGCACAGACCGTCAGCCAAATGGTCGACCAGGTGCTCGCGTTACCCGCCGGAACGAGACTGCTGCTGCTCGCACCGGTCGTAAGCGAGCGCAAGGGAGAGCACGTACAGCTGATGCGAGAGCTTCTGGCCCAGGGCTTCATACGGGCGCGAATCAACGGCGAGATTTACGAGCTCGATCAGCCGCCCAAGCTCGACCTGCGCAGGAAACACAATATTGACGTCATCGTCGACCGCTTCAAGGTCAGCGATGATGGCCGACTTAGGCTCGCCGAATCATTCGAAACCGCATTACGCCTGGCTGACGGCGTCGCGCGCATTGCCTGGATGGACGATCCCGATACTGACGAGCTCGTGTTCTCGGACCAGTTCGCCTGCAATATCTGCGGCTACAGCCTGAGCGAACTCGAACCGCGGCTGTTCTCGTTCAATAACCCGACCGGCGCGTGTTCGGAGTGTGACGGGCTCGGCGTGCGGCAATTCTTCGATCCGGCCCGCGTCGTCGTCAATCCCGACCTCTCACTGGCCGGCGGAGCGATTCGCGGCTGGGATCGCAAGACGACCTACTACTACCAGATGATTCAGAGCCTGGCAGCGCACTACCACTTCGACGTCGAGACGCCCTTCAGGAGGCTCAGCAAGAAATTGCGAGGCGTCATCCTGTACGGCAGCGGTGCGGAAAAGATCGAATTTCACTACGCGAACTCGCGCGGCATGCAGATTCGCAAGCTGCATCGATTCGAAGGCGTTATTCCGAATCTCGAGCGCCGTTATCGGGAGACCGAGTCGGCTGCGGTTCGCGAGGAACTCGCACGATTTCTGAACAGCCAGGCCTGTCCCAGCTGTGGCGGCACGCGCCTCAATCGTGCGGCCCGCCACGTGTTCATCGCGGATCGATCCCTGCCCGAACTGACAGCGATGTCCGTCGGACACTGCCGGGCTTTCTTCGAAACCCTTAAGCTCGAGGGCTGGCGTGCGACCATCGCGGAAAAAATCGTCAAGGAGATCGGGGATCGGCTTGGATTCCTGAGCGACGTCGGTCTCGATTACCTGTCTCTGGACCGCAGCGCCGAAACGCTGTCCGGCGGCGAAGCGCAGCGCATTCGGTTGGCCAGCCAGATCGGCTCGGGGCTCGTCGGCGTAATGTACATCCTCGACGAACCTTCGATCGGTCTGCATCAGCGCGACAATCAGCGCCTTCTGGGCACGCTCACGCACCTGCGCGACCTCGGCAACACCGTAATCGTCGTCGAACACGATGAGGAGGCGATACTTACTGCCGATCACGTTGTCGACCTGGGGCCGGGGGCAGGCATACACGGCGGCCGCGTCGTTGCCGAGGGTACGGCGGAGGACGTAAAAAAGAATTCTCGGTCGCTGACCGGGCAGTACCTGTCGGGCAAGCGCAGCATACCGATTCCCGAAACCCGCACGGCCCCGGACTCCGAACGGCTGGTACGCATTGTCGGAGCGCGGGGCAACAACCTGCAAAACGTCGATGCGTCGATTCCCGTCGGACTCATGACTTGCGTAACCGGCGTGTCGGGATCGGGTAAGTCGACTCTCGTGAACGACACGCTTTACAAAGCCGTGGCCGACACACTGAACCGCAGCAGCCGCAATCCGGCTCCGCACAAGAAAATCGCCGGCATAGAGCACATCGACCGGGTCATCGATATCAGCCAAAGCCCGATCGGTCGGACGCCGCGCTCGAATCCCGCGACCTACAGCGGACTGTTCACGCCCATCCGCGAACTGTTCGCCGGGACACAGGAATCACGCTCGCGCGGCTATATGCCGGGGCGATTCAGTTTCAACGTTAAAGGCGGCCGCTGCGAGGCGTGCCAGGGCGACGGCGTGCTTCGGGTCGAAATGCATTTCCTACCCGACGTCTACGTGCCCTGTGACGTCTGTCGCGGCCAGCGCTACAACCGGGAAACGCTCGAGATTCGCTACAAGGGCAAGAATATCCACGACGTACTGTCGATGACGGTAGAAGATGCTGCCGCATTTTTCGTGAACGTGCCGGCCGTCGCGAAAAAGCTGCAAACGCTGATGGACGTTGGGCTGGCGTATATCCGGCTCGGTCAGAACGCGACGACCCTGTCAGGAGGCGAAGCGCAGCGCGTCAAGCTCGCGAAGGAATTGTCCAAACGCGATACTGGCAGAACGCTGTACATCCTCGACGAGCCGACGACGGGTCTGCATTTTCACGACATCGAGCACCTGCTGGCCGTGCTGCACCGCCTGCGCGACCGCGGCAACACGATCGTCGTCATCGAGCACAATCTCGATGTCATCAAAACGGCGGACTGGATCATCGATCTCGGTCCGGAAGGCGGTGACGGTGGTGGCCGCATCATTGCAACCGGAACGCCCGAGGAGGTTGCTGCGAACGATATCTCGTATACGGGCGCGTTCCTCAAGCCGCTCGTAGGCAAGCCTCGCGTCAGGCAGCGAGCCTGAGACACCGCGGCCGGCGAGCTGTCGCTCAGGTTGACGACCGCTGACTCCTAACGTACGCGTCGAACGCCCTGGCGAAGCGCATCGCGGACCGCTCGTCCGCGCGAAAATACAGCGACGGCTCGGCAAGCTCGAGTTCCATGAGGAGAAACGCGCCTTCGTCCCCACGCACGAAGTCGAGACGCGCGTAGACGGGCATGGGATCGACCAGCGCCAGGATGTCCCTGGCCGTCCGAATCAATCGTTCCGACGGCCGCACCGGTCGAATGTCGGCTCCGTGCTCTTCCTGAACGCGAAAATCACCGGCGGTCGGCACCTTAAGGATTGCGTGGCTGTAGCGGCCACCGAAGAAAAACAGCGAATACTCGCCCTCGTCGACGATATTGCCGTTAAACGGTTGCACGAAAAACCGCCGGCCTTCGAACGTACGCTTAAGTTCGATCTCGAGCCGGGACGTTACTGGCTGCAGCAGCACGAACGTATCCGCGGCATTCGCGCCAACGACGGGCTTCACGACCAGCTTGTCTGCACGGGCCTGGCGAAAGAATTCTCGAGCCCCAGCCTCGGGATAATCGTCATGCCAGTAGCTCGGCACGATTGGCGCACCGCGCGCCTCGAGATCCCGCAGATAAGTTTTCGTCAACGCCCAGCGCACGACCGCCAGCGGATTGACGAGCGTGGCGCGGGATGCCTCGATGCTCTCCAGCAGTGCCAGGAATTCGTCGGGCGCGTCAAAATAGTCCCAGGGCGTACAGATGTACACCGCATCGAAGCTGTTCCAATCGACCGCGTCCCGTCGCCAGGGCACCATTTCCACGGCCCACCCGAGCGACCACATCGGGCCGATGCTGAGATCCGCGTCGGTAACGAAATCGCCGAGTTCGTCCATGGTCAGGTAGGCGCAGCGCATCGTGGATATCGGCAAGGTCTAACAGAGAATTGCCTATACTCGGATCCATACGCCCCGACTGCAAGTTGTGGTTTCGCCCTGCAGGCTGCGCCTAGAATGCCGCGTAGGACGCAGATTCAGAGCATGCAATTGAATGTAACCGTGCCGGAACGAACTTCCTGAAATGGCCGCTGCGGCAGCTGGCTGGCTCGCACTTACGCAGCGCGCTCGCGGATGATGGCGACTGCCACCAGTATGCGTGACGCGCTACCCGGCCTGCTGCTGTCGGCCGTCGTGGCACTGGCGGTGCGCTTCGTCAGCGACCGGCTGGGCGGACCGGCCATGCTGTACGCCCTTCTATTCGGGATGGCGTTCAATTTCCTGGCCGATGATGTGCGTTTCGCTGCCGGCATTCGCCTGGCCAGCCGTACTGTGCTGCGTCTGGGTGTGGCGCTCCTGGGCCTCCGCATAACCACGAGCGACGTTCTGGGCCTCGGCTGGGAAACAACGGGCCTCCTGGTCGCAGGCGTCGGCGCCACGATCACGTTCGGCTGGCTCATTGGCCGCGGTTGCGGACTGACAAATGGCCATTCGATCCTGTCGGCCGGCGCAGTCGCTATCTGTGGTGCCTCGGCCGCGCTGGCAATCGCATCCGTGCTGCCGGCCGAGAAGAATCACGAGCGCAATACGATCCTGACGGTCGCGTCCGTCACCGCATTGAGCACGGTCGCCATGGTCGCATATCCGGTCTTCGTCACTTATTTAGGCTACGACAACCGGGTCGCCGGTGTGTTCCTCGGTGCGACGATCCACGATGTGGCCCAGGTCGTCGGTGCCGGTTACATCGTATCGACCGAGAGCGGCGAGATCTCGACGCTCGTCAAGCTGATGCGTGTCGCGTGCCTCGTGCCGGTGGTAATGTTAATTTCGCTGCTGTCACGACGCCGGTCATCTGACCGTGACGCCAGGGAGCCAATCCTTCCCTGGTTTCTCGTCGTATTCGTCGCCCTGGTCGTCGTGAACAGTTCGGGATTCGTCCCGGAGCCGGTTCACGCGATCATGACGCCCGCATCGAGCTGGTGTCTGCTCACGGCCGTAGCTGCTCTGGGTGTCAAGACCTCGCTCAAGGCGCTGGTCGACGTGGGACCAGCACCGGTCGCCGCGATGTTCCTGCAGACCGCTTTTCTTGCCGGTTTCGTAATTACGGGACTGATCCTGCTGGCGTGATGCGGTCACTCCTGGCCTGAACCCGGCCGGTTCGTCCCATCAAAGCTACCTGTCTCGAGGAAACGAAGCGTCAGCTCAATCGTCGTCCGCATCCGCATCATGAATGCGTGCGAGTGGCTCACAACGACGAAATCGTCCATGCCTTCAACCTTCGTGTCCTCGACGGACACGCGGCCGTCGTCGGGGTTCGCGAGCACCGCGGAGGTCAACGGGTCGATCGAGCGACTGCCTGCGATAATGCCCAGCTCGAACTCCGCAGGACCGAGCGATCGCGGCACGCTGTTTCGACCCTGGCCAAGCTGCCGGCCGGCGGGACCGTTGAGCCAGTCGAAGCCCGGCACGTCGTGAAGCTTGTCGACCGCAGCGCTGCCCTTATTTGGCGGGCCGAGCATGACGACACGCCCGAGTTCGGGTATCGGACTCTCGGCCAGGTAGTAACGCAGCAGGATGCCGCCCAGCGAGTGGGTAACGAAGTGAATTGTCTCGGTGTCCAGGTCCGAGCGACACTGCTCGACGCCGGTTCCGACGGCAAGGGGCGCGAGCCTTTCGATCGGATGCTCCCGCGATGGATAATCGATGTTCGCGACCCGGTATCCGGCCTCCGCGAGCGCGTCGGCCATCGTGTCCATCGAGCTGGCCGTGCGCAGCAGTCCGTGCAGCAGAACTACGCATTCGCGGCTCTCGGCAGTGGACGTTGCGGACAGCGCCAAAACGACAATAGCAACGCGCAGCATCAGTCCCTGGCCATCCCCGGGGCCGTCAGCTGGCGATCATGCACGCCGCTCAAGAGCGTGAGCGCGAGTACGGCCCCGATCAGGGCGTACGCCATATCGGACTGCGTGTCCCAGACGTATCCCTGGGTACCGAGAAACGCCTCGGCTGCCTCCGCAGACAGCAATGCGACCCACCACTCGAGGAGTTCGTAGAAGGCGCTCACCGCCAGACAGAAGCAGACGATGAAGAAGTTACGCCAGCTCGGGTAGTTGAATACCCGCAGCCGGATCATCAGCTCGCGCGCGACGATTGCCGGTATGAAGCCCTGCGCAAAGTGGCCAAGCTTGTCATAGTTGTTACGCGTCTGCTCGAGCGCTACGCGAAGCCATTCACCGAGCGGCACTTCGGCATAGGTGTAATGACCGCCGATCATAAGAATGATGCAGTGAATCAGTATCAGCGTGTAGCTGAGCGTCGTCAGCGGAAACCGGTCCCGCGTGTACCAGACGATCGCGCCGCCCGCCACCGCCGGTGCGACTTCGAGCATCCACGTGGCGCGGTCTTTCGGCCCGATTCCGGACCAGATCAAGACGGCCAGGAATATCGTTGCCCATACGGCCGGTCCGCGACGCATGGTCACTCGGCGCTCTCGGTGTCGCGCAGCGCCGCAGAATGCCGGTCGCGCCAGTAACCCTGCCGGGCGAAGCAGCGCCACACCCACGGCAGCCAGCGCAGCAGCGCGAAGCTCAGCCACAGTGCCCAGGCAAGAATCAGCCCCTTGTAAATCCACATTGGGGCGGTCCATGCGGACGCGAGCGGCAGCGACGAATCGCTCCGATCGGCGAACCAGCGCAGCGTATTACCGTATGAGCTATTCCCCGAGACGTGCATGTCCGGCGTGCCGAGAAGTCCCCCGGGCAGGCTCCCTACGATTGCCACGAGTGCAACGATCGTCAGGCCTGCGATAGCAACCTGAATCAGGTTGAATTGCCACCAGGACACGTCCGTGCGCCATTTCTCACGGGCGCCGCAGGCCAGCAGCCAGGCGACAACGATTCCGAGCACGGGCCAATTGAACGTGCTGAATCCGAGCCCAAGCAACAGCCAGTGCCAGGCCCGCAGCGGAGTAAGCCCGGTCCGGCCCAGAATCGCCGCGACGAGGACCAGGACGGCAAGTTCCGACCAGTACAGTACGGCGGGCCCCAGGGCCGGTCCGTGCGTGGCAATCAGCCAGCGATTCGCAGGCAGCACCATCGTCAGCGCGATGTTGCTGGCCGGGGCTGCGACGTCGACGGCGGGCGTATCCGTTCTCGACGTCACGTCGCCGTCGCTGCGCCACGTCACCTGGATCCGATGCTCGCCGGGCAGAATGGGCACTGTCACTTCGCCTTCTTCCGCGCGCAGCGGCTCGATCCGGCCATCGATTGCGACTTCCGTCACCTCGGCGCTTGCGGGTAGCCCCAGCCTGTGCTGCGCACCGCGCGTGCTGCGATAGTTCAACGCGAGCGTGGCCGTACTCGAACGATTACCATGCACAACGTCGAGCGCAACCGCATCGAAGGCGAGCGTCCGTCCCTCGCTCGGCTCCGATCGCGTGGTCCGAATCGTCAGCGATTCGCCCCCGCGCGGGAAAAATTCGGCGAGTCGCGCGTCTGCGCTTAGCGCCGCCGATTCGCTCTCGGGTACGCCCCCGAACTCTGCGTGCCAGATACTGCCGATAGCGACGCGCCAGACCTCCTGCCAGGGTGCGCCGGCCAAGGCGAAAAGCTCGAGCAGCGGCGTGCGCGGCAGATTCGAACGCCAGCTTTGGACGCGCTGATTCGGGCTCATCGTTACCAGGATCGTGTCATCGCGCACCGTCATTCCGTCCGTCACGACGGCTTCGCCGGGGAGCAGCGGAATCTCGAGTGTCAATGCACCCTGCTCGGGTGCGATGCGCGCCACGATCGTCGTGACGTGCCAATCGAGATCCAGCTCGATCGTACGTTCGATGCGTACGAACGGCGGAAAGCGGCTCGTCTCCCAGCGGGGAGTTGCGTCCTCACCGCTGCCTCTCTCGAGGCGCGTGAGCTGCAGGGATCCGGACACCAGGCGGCGATCCTTGATGCCTGCGACCAGCCAGCCGTTGCTGGCGACCTCGATGACCCTCGGAGGTGTGGGAAACGGGATCTCCAGCGTGTCGGCATCCGGTACGCTGCCACGCAGCACGAGTTCATGCTGTCCGGCCGGCAGGCGCAGCCAAAGGACTTCGTCAGGCCCGCGCATGACCTCGATCGCGTTGCTGCCGTTGACCCGGATCGCGCTTGGGCGCCAGCCCCTTTCCGCGCCCGGCAGCGGCACCCCAACCTCCGCGACTGCATGCACGATGAGGCTCATCCGCACGCTTTCAGCATCGACGGCAACTTCGGCCGAGGCAATTTCGGCACAGCGAGGTGCGCAGGCCGGGGGCGCGAGCAGGCGCTTCTCCAGTTCCTCCAGGATCTGCGGGGATGGCGTCTCGGCGCGCGCCGGCGGGCTGTCCAGCGTCAGCATCACCGCCAGGCCGACGAGTAGCAGCGACGCCGCGCGGCTCGTGCCGAATGCAAAGCCGCGTGGCAGGCGTATACGCCTGCCGAGGATTTCGGCGGCGAACACCGCCGTGAACAGCAGCAGCAGCAAGACCTCGAAGAACCGCAGCGCCGTGACCAGCCCGCGAGGCATGACGATCAGCCGCATCGACTGACCCGCGTCGACCGGCCCGCCCCAGCTCAATTGGTACGTGTTCCACTCCCAGGACGGGACTCCCGGACCTGCCTGCACGATCGCGTTGGGTGCGTATCGCGCATAGCTCCTTGCGGCCGTGCGAGCGGCGGCGACCAGCTCGTCACGGGCAGCCTCCACCTGTACCTGCTGCAAGCGCCGTTCCGCCACGCCGGCTTCGCTCTTCAAGACGGCATCGGATTCCGCCGTCGCCGGGGCCCTGGGTACCGGAGGCTCGTGCACATCGACGCGCATCAACCGGTGCTGGGGCTCCAGCTGTGGATAGATCGCGATGCGCAACTGCGAGGCCGCAAATGGAACCAGGACCAGTACGAGGAGCACCGCGCTGATGGCCTCGTAAACGCGCGCCGAGCGCATCAGTCGGCCTTTGGGCGCGACGCGGATCAGCGCAATTGCGACCAGCAGGTTGAGCCACAGCCATGACGGCGCATTCGGCTCATGGAAGCTCAAGGTCAGCGCAAGCAACGCAATCACCCCGGCGGTGGGGCCGAACAGCCGCCACGCGGCGATTGTCGTAATCAGCACCAGAAAGAAATCGAGAAGCTGCCAGCGGCTTACCCAGCTCCCCGGAGCACGATCGGCACCCGGTGCCACCAACAGCTTGTGCCCCGGCGGCAGATTGAGTTGCAGAGACACATTGACGAAGCGCGCGTCCCAGCCCGTGACCGGCATGCTGCTACGGGTGGCGGCACGCCCGAGGCTTTCGAGGTCAACGGCAGACCGGCGGACCTCGACGCCCGTGTAGCCCTCCTGCGCACCCTCGGTTACGAGCAGATTCTCCCCGCCTTCGCGGGCACTCAGCAGCCGATACGGCGGCTGCATGTCCAGGCGCCAGCCGGTGCGCATCGAGCCGCTGATCCTGTCCTTCACGACGAATCCGTCACCGGCAAAGTCGAGCCACATCTGGCGCTTTAGCGTAAGCTCGTTGTCGGCGGCCACCATGCCGCGGCTGCGTTCCTCGATCTCGAGCGGCTGGCCCGGCTCGATGCGAAACGCCGGGAGATTTTGCCATGCGGCCGGTACCTGGACCTGCAGCGGATCGACCGGCGGTGGGCCCTGCGCGGCGGTCACCCGGAGCCGATCATTGGCCCGATAGCTCCAGATCTCCCACTCGGGCATGTTCGTTTCGGGCGCCGGAAGCTGAATTGCATTCAGCACGTCGTCGGCGCGCGCCTGAAGCGTTACGGTCCAGACCCCCGGGCGCACCTGCAGGCGTAGCCTGCCGTCCGGTTCGAGGCGCGCGGGCATCTCCGAGGCCAATGCCAGCGGCACAAAGCCCGCTGGCAGCAGCGGCCCGAACAGGGCCTCACGCACGCTGCCGGACACCTCGACCCTGAGCTCCGTGGTCAGCCGGGTCGGCACGTCGTCGCTGACCAGTCGATAGACACTGCTCTGGATCGCATCCCGAGCCTGGGGCTCCTGCCGGCGTTCGCCAAGAAACAGGCCGGCGCGACCGCGATCTGGCTGCGCGATCCGGCGCCCGTCAATCGTCAACGACACGAGGCCGCTAACGTCCGGCACCCGCAGCACGCCGGGGCGCTCGTCCCAACCAAATCTGCCCGTCACCGTATAGCGGCCCGGCGGCAGCCGCAGCTGGGGGATGCCGTCACGCATGACGACAATCGCGGAGCGGCCGTTTACCGAAACCTGGTCGGGCCAATAGGCAACGTCCCCCGGTAGCGGCAGCCACTGCTCTGCTGCGTACACCGTCCATTGCTGGGTGAAACGGGCGCCCGTGCCGGTTACCGCGATATCCAGACCTCCGGGCCAGGCGCATACGAATTCATCTTCGTTGCGCGTGGACCGATCGAAGAAGAACGGGCATTCCCTATAGTTTTTGCCCTGCAAAACCCAGCCGCGCCATTGCTCGAGCTCAGGCGGGACGTAAACGTCGTTCGCGACTGCAAACACGGGCAGCAGTGCAAGAACATGAGCCAGCCTGTGCATTCTAGTCATCACCGTCTCCTGAGCATCGGCGCGCTCGACACTATACGTGAACGCATCGCCGCCGGTTTCCGGGGCAGCGGCCGCGTCGCATCGGTCAATAACGCCGCCGCTCGCGCTAACCGTGCCGTTTGCGGAGCTGTCGCCGCGGCCCGAACGCGCTCCGAGATGAAACGACAAAGCGCGGCCCGCGGGATGATGCTTTTCTGCTGATTCGTGATGACGTCGTCAAGACCTGCAGGCAGCCGAATCATGCGGGCCATGCTGCTCGCGATAATGATCAGCCGTCGCTCATTCATGGTAGCCTCGATTGGACTTAATTCTTAGGCGATTGTAGGAGGCAGCCGCGCCGAGTGACAATGCCCGCGCGCCTCGAGTTTCTTATCGTCGGACGCGCGCAACGAACGACGGACTTCGCATGCCGATTCTACGTTTTGACGCCGTGTCGCTCGCTTTTGGCGACCAGGTGATTCTCGCCGCTGCCGAATTCTCGATTGAGGCCGGCGAGCGTGTTTGTCTCATCGGGAGAAATGGCGCCGGCAAGTCGACGACACTGAAGCTCATTACCGGCGACGTCGCGCCGGACCACGGCGAAATCGTTATGAATTCGCTTGTCGCCGTCAGTCAGCTCGAGCAGGAGCTGCCCGCGCTGCTCGATGAGCCGGTTCGCGCAGTCGTGCGTTCCGGTCTCGCCGAGGCGGAGCGCCTGCTCGGGGAATACCGGCGTCTTTCGGATGCCGATCTTGACCGCGAATCACTTGCCCGCCTAGCGGAGCTGCATGCGCGCATCGACGCGCGGGATGCATGGCACATCGATCAGCGCGTGGACGAGATAATCAGCGATCTGAGCCTGCCGGGCGAAACGCGGATGAGCGAGCTGTCGGGTGGCTGGCGCCGCCGCGTCGCGCTGGCGAGAGCGCTGGTCGGCAAACCCGATCTGCTCCTCCTTGACGAGCCGACCAACCACCTCGACATCGCCACGATATCCTGGCTCGAAGATCGTATCAGTGCATATCCCGGAGCGGTGATGTTCATTACCCATGACCGCAAATTCCTGTCCCGGCTTTGCGATCGGATTGTCGAAATCGATCGCGGCAAACTCACCAGCTGGCCGGGAAATTATCAACAGTACCTGCGCCGCAAGGAACAAGCCCTCGAGGATGAGGCCGCGGAAAATGCCCGCTTCGACAAAAAGTTAGCGCAGGAGGAGATCTGGATACGCCAGGGGATCAAAGCCCGGCGCACGCGTAACGAAGGCCGCGCGCGCGCGCTTCAGAGAATGCGTGAAATCCGTGCGCAGCGCGTACCTCGCGAGCATCAGCCACGCCTGCACATCGAGGAAGCCGGACAGTCGGGTCGCAAAGTGATTCGGGCACGTAATGTCTGTTACGGCTATGCGGGCGAGACGCTCATTCGCGAATTGTCGATCACGATCATGCGCGGCGACCGCATAGGCCTGATTGGAAACAACGGCGTCGGCAAGACGACGTTGCTGCGTTTGCTACTCGGCGAGATTCAGCCACAGGCGGGCACGATCAAGCACGGTACGAATCTCGAGGTCGGTTACTTCGATCAACTGCGCCAGACTCTGGATCCGGAAAAATCGGTCGCCTACAACGTGGGTGAAGGCCGAACGTACATCAAGCTAAATGGCAAAGACAGGCACATCGTCGGCTACCTGAAGGGCTTTTTATTTACGCCAAAACGCGCAGCGATGCCCGTGAAGGCGCTGTCTGGCGGCGAGCGAAATCGTGTCATCCTAGCAAAACTTTTCACCCGGCCCGCGAATCTGCTCGTACTGGACGAACCGACGAACGATCTCGACATCGAGACCCTGGAAGTCCTCGAAGAGAAGCTATGCGGCTACTCGGGCACGCTGATTGTCGTCAGCCATGACCGTGAGTTCCTGGACAATGTTGTGACCAGCACGCTTGCGTTCGAAGCAGACGGCAGGGTTCGGGAGTATCCCGGGGGATATAGTGACTGGCTGAGGAAAGGCCGGGCGCTCGCCGAAGCGGACGACCCGAACGTCGCGGCGGAGCGACGCAACGGGTCAAAGGAACGTCGGCCCGCGAAGATTCAGACCAAGCTCGGCTACAAAGACCAGCGCGAACTCGATCAGCTGCCGTCAGAAATCGACGCGCTGGAGGAATCGATAGCCGAGCTGTACGCCGTCGTCGCCGACCCGAATTTCTACACGGGGACCGATGCCTCGGTTCGTGACACGCTTGCCAGTCTACGCGCGGCCGAGGCGCGGCTCGAAGCAAGAATCGAGCGCTGGAGTGAGCTCGAGGCACTCGGCGCGAAGCTCGAGGCGCGCGGCAGGCAGCACGACTGACTCCCAATGTCGATAGCACGCGGATCCTTCCGTGTTCCGCGTTTTAGTGACGGCGCGTATCCGCGCGGAGCTCGCGCGCGAATCGGCAAGTTCATGATAATTCGCGAAATTTACCGATACGTCAAGCGTCGTCCCAGACGTTTGCGGTCTCCGCGAAACGGGCGCTGACGGGCGGCACCAGGCAAAAACGCTGGCCGGTCGGCGCCTCCATGACGATCCAGCGCTTGATTGCGGCGACGCGGCGCGCGCCCAACGATTCGAGCCGGGTCGCCTCGGCTTCGAGGTCGTCGGATTCGATATCGATGTGCACGCGGCTCCGGTGTCCGACTTTTTGCACCTCGACGTAGGGCTGATCCGCGGGCACTCGGAGTTCGACATAGGGGCCCTCACTCCGCTCTGCGGTCCTCGGGAAGCCCAGCGCGGCGCTCCAGAATTGCGCTGCCGCATCGAGGTCGTCGGTGTGGCAATCGATGATGAAGCCCGCGAAGCGGCTACGATGCATTTTTGTCTCCTTTTGCGACCGGACGAGTCAGGTAATAGCACCTGTCGGCCAGCGGTTCGCTTTCGGGAAATGGCTGAATCTCGAAACCCAATGCCCGGTAACATCCGAGCGCCGGCCTATTGTCACGATACACGTACAGCGAATACTGATCGAGATCGAATGATTTGCGCCCCTCGCGCATGAGCAAGCGAACCAGCTCCTTTCCGACACCCTGACCGCGGCACCGGGGCGCAACCGCGAGGCGCGCCAGGTTGATGCACGCGAATCGTTCATACAGTTGCCCAAATCCCACAAGTTCATCGCAATCGTTGCGCAGGCCGTACGTTGCGCGTTCCGTCCAGAGCAGATCTTCGCGAAACGACTCCATCGTGAAGGGATAACGAAAATTTGGTCCGCTCCAGACGTCACAGGAACGTTCGTCGGGAAACCACGTCATGAGTTCGGCAATGTCGCATTCGGTCACGACGCGCAGCACGAACGGTGGTGTCGGCTTCACTGGTCGCAGCCCCGGTGGTCGCGCTTCAATGCCGGTCCGTCGCAACATTTAGTCACCGGGCATCGTTTCCTCGAAATAACGATCGAAGGCACGATGCTTGACTTCCGCCGACGTGCGGATCGCATCCAGCGCCAAATTGAACTGCTCGAGCTCGGCGACGTCCCGGTGGCCGTCCGCAGCGATGACCTTGAGCGCCATCACCGCGATATCTTCTTTTTCCTGGTCCGACAGAGACCGGCCGAATTCAGAAAGCAGCGGACCGAGATCCGGGCTATCCGCCATTTCGGTCATAGCCCGCGTCAGCAGCTCGAGAGATTCCGCACTTTCGAGATGGAAATGCTCCTCGACGAGATCGATCATCTCAGCGGATTCTTCCGGTTCTATCCGGCCATCGCCTTTGGCTATTAAGATCATCAGCGCCGCAACCAGAAACGGCGCATCGTATGTCTCGGTCCCGTGGTCCGTTTCAACGACCAGCGAGTTGCCGATGAATTGCGACGATTTTATCGTGTAAGTCACTTGGCCGGACCGGTGGAATATTTTTTACGAATATAATCGACCGAACATCGGATCAGCTCCTGCAGCACCTTTGCATCGATATCCTCGAGTCGGTTGATGTACAAACAAGACCTACCCGTCTTGTGTTTGCCCAGTTTTTTGAGAAGCGTATCGAATTGACTGAAGCCGGACATGATATACACAGCCAGATTCTGCTTTCGCGACGAAAACCCTACCAGCATCCAGTTGCCCTCACGGCCGCTCGCATACCTGTATCTGTAGCTACCGAAGCCGACGATGCTTGTACCCCACATTGCGGCTCGCTTTCCCGTTGCCGCGCGCATCATAACCATTATCTTTCTGGCATCCGCGCGCCTCTGTTTATCCTCGATCGCGTTGATAAACTTGGTCACGCTAGCGGTATTCTTTTTCGTCTTGAGCACAGCCATATATTTCGCCCACGTCGGTTCAGCCCGTCCGCGCACGTGAGTTTGCGCTGGCGCGATTCTTAGGCTCACGATATTTCAAAAAAAATAAATAAAATCAATGTGATGTACCAAAAAGTCGATCGCCTGCATCTCCCAGTCCCGGAACGATGTACTTGTTGTCATCGAGACGATCGTCGATTGCCGCAGTGTAGATCTTCACATCCGGATGCAGTTTATCAACGGCCTGCACGCCTTCGGGGCACGTCACGATGCAAATGCCGATGATGGTTGTCGCTCCACTCTTCTTCAAAAAATCGATCGTCGCATTCGTCGATCCGCCGGTCGCTAGCATCGGATCGACGACAATGCAGGTACCGCCACGCACCTGCGGTGGAAGCCGTTGATAGTAAGTGATCGGCGCCTTGGTTTTTTCGTCGCGATATACGCCGACAAATCCGACACGGGCTGTCGGCACCAATTCGAGAATGCCATCGAGCATGCCAATTCCTGCGCGCAGGATCGGAACCACGACGAGGTCAGTGTCGATTACGTGGCAAATCGCTTTTTCTAGCGGCGTTTGCACCGACACTTCTCGCACGCGTATCGTCTTGAGCGCCTCATAGCAAAGAAACTGCGTGATTTCGGTGGCCAGTTCGCGAAATTTTTTGTGCCCGGTCTCGACATTGCGAATGATCGCGAGCTTGTGCTGTATGCAGGGATGCTCTATCAGTTCGTGCACGAGTTCTTCTCCTGCTCTTCAGGCAGTCGTCAGTTTTTCCGGCGCCGCTCCGGTTCGATGCTATTCTCGGTACCCTGCCCGGGCGCAACGAACAGGAGCGTCGATGGCTCCGCCACCTTCGCAGTGTGCCATATGCCTTTGGGAACGATCAGGAACTCGCCGGGCTGCGACAGATGAAACGCCTCGTCTCTACGCGGCAGCGCCAGGATCATCTCAACCTTGCCCAACAACAGGCAGACGAATTCATCTCCGGCAGGATGAACTTCCCATGTGGGCCAGACCCCAATGAACGAATAACTGGAGATCAGGCTGCTGCCGGCAAAGTTGCCGTACTTGTCGTCGAGATCGGTCCAGAAAGTATCTGTGACCGCAACGGTTTCAGCCTCGAGGGCGTCGTTTACGACGACAAACGTCGTCTCGATGTGCGTTTTTTCGGGCATGGGCATGCTCGACCCCGTTTACTGGTTCACTCTATGCCACTCACAGCCTGTTTTCCATGCGCAACGGAAATCATCCGAATCTGCATCAGATCGAATCCGTTTAGCCCTCGGCGCCGTTCGGGTGCAGCGCGTGCCCGATTGCCTTGAGAAAGCCGTTCTTGTCGGCAGGCGAAATCATGATCTGGCGCCCATCACCGTAGCGGATCCGTAATCGATCCAGAGACAGAGCCGGCGACGACCATGGCTGCCTCGTCGCTTCGACCCGCTGGATCTGATCGATCGGAATGCGCCATCGCAAGGGTCCGGACACGACGATCAGCGTGCCGCGATGTACGGTGTAATGTGTCGCGACGAGCGTCGAGACGATCAAGGCGCCGACCAGCATCAGGACCGCAAAAAAGGCGAGGAGAGCGCCCGCCGGAAGTCCCTCGCCGACTGCCGCGAAGAACGCGATGAGCACGACCAAGAGGGCACCGATGAGTATGCCGAGCAGCCAGGTATCAATCTTCGATCGGAAGCGTTTTCGAGCCATCGTGCCTGCCCTAATCCGAAACTACAGTTCCTGGCTCTGGCCACGGCCGCTTGCCCTGTGCAGCGCGACGAGAGTCACTGGACCAGGTCACGAACCCAAACCCCGATCAGGTGCGACAACGCGACGACGAGAACCGCGATTCCGAGGTGTTCCGAGATGACCGCAATAGGCCGCTGTTGTTGTGTACGCGCAATGAAGACGCTCAATACGACAATTACCAGCATACCCCAGGCGACGGAAGTTATCACCGCGGGCAGGAGCGGTAGTAGCAGCAGCGGAACCGCGAAGCTGATCGCAAAAACGAACTTCGTGACAAAAGTCACGACGGTTGCAGACCAGATGTGGCTGTTCGTTGCGCTGGGATTTGCTTCCTCGGCAAGGTGAATACCCAGCGCATCGGACATCGCATCGGCAACCGCGATTACGCATATCCCGCCGAGCACCGCCGCCAGCGAGCGCGTACCCGAGTGAAGCCCCGTGATAAGCCCGATTGTCGTGATGACGCCGGACGTAGCGCCGAAATAAAGGCCGGTCCGTGCCCCATCGCCCCGCAGCCATTCCATCAGCCTAGCCTCTGTACCATCGTCGTCTCCGAGCCGAGGTCAATGCCAAAGTCCGAGGACTACCCCGTACAGCACGAATTGTCCGGTATGATAGCCGCCGTCGATCAGCAGCGCGCTGATCGGCCGGTCCGCAAATTGGTAGTTAATTCCGAAGCACGCGGCGACGAAACAAAGTCCGACGATCAGGCCGTTATGGATCGCGAATACCAGCTCCGGCTCCGGACCCAACTGGTAGGCGAATGCCATGGCAGCGATCAGCGCGAATACGAAACTTACCCCGAAGACGCGCGCCGGGTGCGGCTGATCGTCGTCTTCGCTGCGGCCCATTGCCTCGTTCCAGGGCTTCAGAAACAGCATTGGCGAATACCACAGGCCCCCGAGCAGAAAGCTCGACACTGCGGCAGCAATTGCGGCAAGAATGTTGATCTCCATTTGTCGTCTCCTTCTCGTTGTTCTTGTCACGAAAGAAACGTCGGCGGCCGTATTCCTTCCAGCGGTCGGCCGTGCCGAACTGGCTTTCCAGTGTAGCGCTCAGCTGTCCTGGGGCAGATCGAAAAAGTCCACCGTCCCGGAGTTTAGCGAGTACTCTGCGCCGACGATCATCAGGTCTTCCATCGCGATCAGATTCGCGAGGATCGCCGGGTCACGGCGCAGGTAATTGACCGACGTCCTAATGTTCTTGCGAACGGCGGCAGCAATTAGCGCGTCGGCGTCGTACGCAACATCGGACTGTAGCAAGGCCTCGACAGACGGGCGGATGAAGTCGACGATGGCCTGCAGGTTCTTTGATCGGCTCTCGGTGGGCTGCCGCAGCTCGTTCAGCGTCGCCTGAATGGCACCACAGTTAGTATGGCCGAGGACTACGACCAGGCGAGTGCCAAATGTGCTTGCGGCGAATTCGACGCTGCCTATCTGGGACGGCGCGACGATGTTGCCGGCGACGCGAATAACGAAAAGGTCACCCAGACCCTGGTCGAATACGATCTCTGCGGGAACCCGGGAGTCCGAGCAGCCGAGGATTATTGCGAACGGCTGCTGCGCATCGGCCAACGCGGCGCGCCGTGCCGGGTCTATGCCGTCGCGATCGGCCATGGCCTGGCCGGCGGCGAACCGCAGATTGCCCGTGCGCAGCCTATCGAGCGCTTCGGCCGCAGAAATCATCGTTTACCGAACCTCCCGTACGTTCGCGCGGGTGGCGTCTTGCCGTCGTCTTGCCGGATCGCGGGCCGCGGTTTCGTACATTTGTCAATTCTCGGATCGCGCGCGGCTGTTTCAAGTGCTCCTGACAGCCTCTGCGATCCGCCGCTTCGATGCAGTCCCGAAACTCCGGCGTGAAATCCTCGAGTTTGTCGATCCGAAATTCGTGCAATACGTTGCACCGAGAATTTTTCGTGTCCCGCGTAACGAACGGCGCGGGCCGATGTCTCGCGAGCACGAAGTGCCCGCGCAGGTAGTGCTTTCGTGGCGTGGCGGCCGCGAATCGCATCCGGGCCCGAAACGCAATTCGGGTCGTCTGTGGAATCAACCTGACCGCGCCGAGAGCTCGGACGAGTCCGCTGAATCTTTCGAACAGCTCGCGCGCCGAATCGCTGCAACCCTCGAGCGGATCCTCCAGCTCGAATTTCCCGCAGGATTGCCGCTGATTCTCGGTACTGAAACGCTCGCCGCACTGCGGACGCCGCCATAACGGTTTGCGCGCGACCATGGCTATCGACCGTTCGAAGCCGTACAGTTTGCAGCCGATGTTGTCGCGTTGCACATGTCTGCGATCACGATCCGGTGCTTTCGATCCCGCTCAAAATCGGGATCAGGAATCGTCCGAATCCGCTGAATTGCGGCGCGATAGGCACCGGGAAAGCGGTGCCGCGCGGCGCCGAGAAGCACGAGGTCCCGATACCAGTCGTAGGGCAACAGCGCATCGTCGATGTGGCAGGCCGTTGCGAAATACGTCTGGCATACGCCGAAGCCGGGCACGGTCAATTCACCCCGTTCGTAACCCGGGCCTTCGATTCCGTCGAGAGCTTCAAAGGCGCGCGCAGTCAGTTCATATACGGCGACGTGGATGTGCCCGTCCGCCCTGATGATATTGCACTTGGCAGAAACGTCGAAACCGCGTTTGTGAAACTGCAGCTCCCAGCCGGCAACGCTCGCAGTGCCCGCGAATCGCGGAGACGTAAGGCGTGCACCTAAACGCGTGGGATGCAAATTGGAACCGTAGGCTGCGTACAGCATGATCGTCCCGGAATCGCGGTAGATGATCGCATTTTATCAGCATCCTTTGCCGGACCCGGGAGCAATCGTCGCAGTACCCATTCAGTCGATAGCGTATTCGAGAAAGGAATCGAGACCGTCCACGGTCGGGCCGACGGGCTCGAACTGCCAGCCGAGGCGCTCACAGGCTTCGCGGTCCCAGACGCCGTCGCCAAAATACCGAACCCTCGAGAATTCCCCGTCGAGCAGTCCGAGCGCATGGCGCATGATCCCGGGTCGGTCGACCGCGTCGTCGGAACTGGCCAATGGCACGCCGGCGATATCGAAGCCCGCTGACGCCATTTTGAGTTCGGCGCTCGCTCGCCAGCCGCCGGTTGCGACGGCCAGAGAATACTCGTCGGAGGCCATCAGCGACGCGAACAACTGCCGGGCGCCATCAACTTCGGCGAAAGGCCCGTACGCCGCGATGTGTACGGTCAGGCGGTGGACAAAGTCCTGCTGGACCGCAGCGATCAGCGCTGAATCGGCCCGGATCTGATTGTCATCTATGACCTGCAGGAGAATCCCGGAATCCGTCACAAATTCGTAGTCGCTCGGCGCGTCTCGAAACCGAACGGGGCCAAGGACGGCAGTTACGGACTCACGGTAAATCGCCTCGTCAACCTCCGACGATTGAAGCAGCGTTCCATCAATGTCGAAAATGACGGCCTGCATCACTCAGCGCTTCGCAGCGGTCGACTGCTCGACATTGTCGCGTCGTCGGGAAGGGCGGGGCGGTACCCAGGTCCAGGTCGCAGCGACCAGCGCTCCGAATGCCGTGTACAGGACAACGAACACCCAAGCCGGGGCGCGCCAGTAAAGTATGTTTTCGACCCAATGCGCTATGAATGCGCCCGAATACGTTGCGTCGCCGGCCCGCTGGCGCAGCCACATCTCGACGCTCGTCAGCGGGCACACGACGCCGAGCCAGGCCTGCAGCGTAACGATAATAATTGCAAGCAGGTGCAGCCATCGAAACGGGCGATTACGGACCCAGGACCAGTGCGCGCAGCTGCCGGCGATGATCAGTAGCAGGCCGAAAACGACAAACAGCACAAAGAGCGCGTGAATCACGAGTACGGCGTCGGCAGCGATAAGATACAGCTTCAAGGATCCCGCCTGGAAGAACGATTCGCGTCCCGAGTGACGCTAGCTGTGACAGCGGACGACCTGCTCTGCTTCCGCTGACACGGCAGGCGAACACGTCGCCTGGTGCGGCAACCTTCGGACGTCATCATTGATCGCAATTTCGTACGCAACACGCTTCGCTACATCGCGTGAGCCTAATAGCTGCCCCGATTCTCGTCAGACTCTCAGTCATCGGTACGATCCTGAATCAGCTTCGCAAGGAGGAACCAGCCGACGAGTCCGACGATCGGCAGGACGTATCGCTGCCAGCGGGATTCGAGATAGGCAGCTTTCGGATGCGACTCCATCAGATCGCATCGGAACGAGTCATAGTCGATACTGCCGCCGCTGTCGAGACATCGATCGATATGCATCTGGTCCAGTAAGTAAATCGACAGAACGCTCACCGCGACGGCGATGATGCCGATCTTCAAAACCATGGACGACGTCAGTTTCACTGGCGGCTCGGCTATTCTCCGATATCCTCCTGCCAGAGCGCGGCATTTGCCTCAACGAATGCCTGCATCAAAGCCAGACACCGTCGATCATCAACGACGTCGACGCGTACGCCGCGCTGCCGCAGATAATCTTCTGGTCCCTGATATGTTCGGTTTTCGCCAACGACAACTCTGGGAATCCCGTACAGCAGGATTGCGCCGCTGCACATGTCGCAGGGCGACAGCGTCGAGTAAAGCGTAGCGCGCCTGTAGAGCGACGCTTCCTGCCGCCCCGCCCGCTCGAGACAGTCTATTTCTGCATGCAGAATTGCACTGCCCTGCTGCACGCGTCGATTGTGGCCGCGGCCCACGATTTTGCCATCGATGACGAGCACCGAACCGATCGGGATGCCGCCCTCGGCAAGTCCGATCTTTGCCTCGTCGACCGCGGCGTCGAGAAAGGGATCGCTCATCGGTCAAGCCTGCCGGGCAGATGCAGCGCGCTGTATCACGTGCACGATGAGCGGTGTGGCGCAAAGTGCGCCAGTGATAATCAGGACAATCGCGAGCTCGCGTACGTACCGCAGGCCTGCGAGCATTCCGTCGCCGCTGGCAACGAGACCAAATATCCCGAGCGCAATCAACAGCATACCGAACGCGTCGAGCAATATTATCCAGACCGGGATGCGGTCTGTTTTTCGAGCCATCCCGTCACTCCGTCAACGATTCGTGAATCCGGTAAATGCTGTCGCCCGACTAACGAAACAGAGCGGGTTGCCAAACGGATCCGACGCATAAAACGACAGCTCACCCCACGGGCGTTCCGAGACACTTCCAAGCGGCCCGACGTCGGGGAAATCTTCATCGGAAAACCGCGCACCCGCCTTGCGCGCGCGCTCGTAGACCGCCTCGACATCGTCCACGGCAAGATACAGCGGTTCCGGCAGCGGTCTTGCCTCGTAACCGTCACCGTCTGCCGTCGGATCGAAACATGCAAGCACGACACCTTCGCAGTCGAAATAGTGCCGTCCAGGCGACACACGTTGGCCCGCTGCACCGAGAACGTCTTCGTAGAACTTCATGGCCTGGTCGATATCGCCGACCGGTACGATGACTCGAAAAATTTGCGCCATTTCCTGTCCAGAATTCACGCCGACGCCGAAAAATATCCCCGGATGTCCTCGCTGGTCGCGTCCTCGGCAGCGTGCGTCGCGATCGTGCCTCGCCCTCATTCTCGGCCGGCCGTGACGGCCGGGTCAAGGCACCAGGCTTCTGGTCTAGAAGCGCCCACCCACGCCGAGCTGCCCGACGGCAGCCAAAGCGAACGCTACGGTGACGACGCCGGCCAGCCCGACGATGGCCGACGTTACAAACGACCTGGCGAACCGCCAGCCGCGATACCAGAGAACAAAGGAGCTTGCGGCAAAAATCAGCGACCACAAGACCCACGGAAACAGCCAGACGATGTCCTTTTCGCCGCCGCCGAGGTCGATAATGCCATAAGCGAACAAGTGCAGCAGAAGCGGCGACAGCGCCAGAGGGAGTAGCGCTACGGCTACGCGGAGGATGTTCGCCAAAACGCGGCGCATTGGTCAGGGCAAACGGCAGCCGGCCAGGTTGATCAGCGGGGGCACGCCGCGGTCAGCCCGGCTGCCCGTCGGCGCAGCGGGGATCGTCGGCCTGAATCTTCGCGATAGCGTCGCGCGTTATCGGGATGGGGTCGCAGCCGTGGTCGCGCTCGCAGATCAGGTCATACTTCGGTTCCGCTTTGATGTGACAGCCGAAGCAGTTGCCGCCGAAGCGGTTTACGACGTCGACAAAGCCGCGGTTGCGAATACTGCTGCCCTCGGCCGATACGTCCAGCTCGAAGAACTCCCAGTCGCGAGTTGCCGGGTTCCAGCCGGGCCGGTGCTTGACCATGACCTCGGTGGGCACGAGCTGCACGACCGACCCGGGCGGATAGGTCCCGCCGTCAGTCGATTTCGCAATGGCAACGGTTGCATCCAGATCGCCCAGCACGTTATCGACAAAGAAATGCCGCACTGCCGTCATTCCTTGTAGACACTTGAAATCGCTGGCGTCGATAGCGAGTTCCTGCAAACTCGCCGCCGACGGCCGCTCGACCCCGGCGCTCGCCGCGGCGGCCACGCGGTCCATCTCGGACTCGGGGACTTTTTCGGCGCAGGCGGCAAATGCGAGAGACAGCCAGGCGACCAGCGCTTTTCGCAGACCGCTGCTGTTGATTTTTCCCCGGCCTCGCAAGAACTGAACGACGAGACCGTCGACCTGCTCACCACTTGCCATTCGGATGCCCCCGTAACCGTTACGCCATGGCGGGGTTCTTCACCCTAGTTTGCGGATCCCGATCGCTTCCCTTATTTCCGCGAGATACGGCACCGCAAGCCCGCGCGCCTTCGCCGCACCTTTCTTCAGCTCGGCTTCGACGACTTTCGGATCTGCTATGAGTCGGTCGTATTCGTCTCGCGCCGGCCTTACCTGTTCGTTAATGTGCTCGAACAAAATCTGCTTCATCTCGCCCCAGGCGATACCGTCGGCGTAACGCTGCGCCATTTCCTGCGTTTCGTCCGGAGTTGCAAAGGCTTTGTAAATATCGAACAGCGTGCTGTCGTTCGGATCCTTTGGTTGACCCGGCTCCAGACTGTTCGTCTTGATCTTCATGATCAGCTTGCGCAGGCGCTTCTCCGGGGCAAACAGCGGGATCGTGTTGTTATAGCTTTTCGACATCTTGCGCCCGTCCAGACCCTTCAATACGGCCGTATTCTCACCGATTACTGCCTCGGGCAGCACGAACGTTTCACCATAATGATGGTTGAAGCGCTGTGCGATATCCCTGGCCATCTCGACGTGCTGCTTCTGATCCTGCCCCACCGGCACTTTTGTCGACTTGAACATCAGTATGTCGGCAGCCATCAGGATCGGATAACAATACAGTGCCATCGTGATGCCCCTGTCCGGATCGCTGTTCCCGCGCTCCTCGTTCGTCGCCACCGCCGCCTTGTACGAATGCGCGCGATTCATGAGGCCTTTGGCCGTCATGCCAGTCAGAATCCAGGTCAGCTCGAGTATCTCCGGGATGTCCGACTGCCGGTAGAAGAACGCATGGTCGGTATCGAGGCCGAGTGCAAGCCACGAGGCCGCAATTTCGAGCGTCGAGCGCACGATCTTGTCCGGGTCCTCGTTCTTGGCCAGGGAATGATAGTCCGCCAAAAAATAAAAATGCCGCGTGCGGACGTCCTTGCTCGCCTCGATACCGGGGCGGATCGCGCCGACATAGTTGCCGATATGGGGCGTACCGGTCGTCGTGATACCGGTCAGGTACGTTTCTTCAGTCATGCTCTCTCAGTAACCCGCGGCCTGGCCGTCCTTGCGAACCTCCGACGCACCATAGTACACGCCATTCGCCGCGTCCCACATGATCGCCTGATAGCCCCCAAAACCACCGTCGGTCTCGCCCAGCCGGTGGCCCAGGGCCGCGAGCGCCGCTCGGGTTTCGGCGCTGAACCCGGACTCTAGATTGACGACGCCTCCGTCGGTCATCACTTCGCCCGTAGGCTGTGAGGAGCCGGCATGACGGATCCGTCCCGCATCCCCGGCCTCCTGCAGGTTCATGCCGAAATCGAGCATATTGACGATGATCTGGACATGCCCCTGTGGCTGCATCGCGCCGCCCATCACCCCGAAGCTCATTAGCGGCTTGCCGTCCTGCATGATGAATGCCGGTATGATCGTGTGAAACGGGCGCTTGCCGGGCGCTACGACGTTCGGATGTTCAGGGTCTAGACTGAATAACTCTGCCCGATCCTGCAGCACGAAGCCGAGATCGCCAGGCGTCATCCCTGAGCCCATACCTCGGTAATTACTCTGGATAAGTGACACGATGTTGCCTTCGTGATCTGCAACGGTGAGGTATATCGTGTCGCCGTCTTCCAGAGGCGCGTCGCCCGGCGGATAATTCTTCGCAGCGCGCTCGAGCGAGATGAGTTCGCGGCGTGCGCGCGCGTAGTCCTTGGAGATCAGCCATTCCACCGGCACGTTCGCGAAAGCGGTATCCGCGTAAAATCTTGCGCGATCTTCGTAGGCCAATTTCTTCGCCTCGACGAAGACGTGCACGTACTCGGCGCTGCCAAATCCCATAGCGGCGAGGTCGAAGCCCTCGAGGATATTGAGCATCTGCAGCGCCGCAATGCCCTGCCCGTTCGGCGGCAGCTCGTAGACATCCCAACCACGGTAACTGGTCGATACCGGCGTCACCCACTCGGACGCATGGCCCGCAAGATCATCGTAGCGCAACAGGCCGCCGTGCTCAGTCATGTAGGCGTCTATCTTGCGCGCGATTTCTCCTCGATAAAACGCGTCACGCCCGTCATCTGCCAGCGCGGCATAGGTGCGGGCCAGCCGAGGATTACGGAACATCTCGCCTTTTTCGGGCGTTCTGCCGTCCGGCATAAAAGTCTCGGCAAATCCCGGGAATCCGCTGCGCCGCCGGGCATTGATCTCCATGGCATGAGCGATCACCTCCGAAACCGGGAAGCCTTCGTTTGCGTAGCGGATCGCGGGCGCGAGTATGTCCCGCATCGGGAGCCTGCCGTAGCGCCCGTGCAGTTCGAACCAGCCGTCGACTGCACCCGGGACGCTCACGGGTAGCGGCCCGTACGGCGGTATGCGGTCGATGCCGCGGCCGCGGAAGTAGTCGAGCGTCATGAGCGCCGGCGCGCGGCCGGAAGCGTTGAGCCCCGTCAGTTCCTTTTTGCCGGCGTCCCAGACGATCGCGAACAGGTCGCCGCCGATGCCGCAGCCCGTGGGCTCCATGAGGCCGAGCGCCGCGTTTGCCGCGATTGCGGCGTCGACCGCGGAGCCGCCGGCCTTGAGTATGTCCAGCGCGATCTGCGTTGCTAACGGCTGACTCGTCGCGGCCATGCCGTGCGGTGCGATTACTTCGGATCGCGACGCGAACTCGCGCCCGGTGATCCGGTCGTAGCCCGGTTCCGATGCCGCCAAGATAGAGCCTCCCGATATCAGCACCAGGCTGACAACCCAGGCCCGACGCGGATGCATGCCTTCGCCCCTCGAGGTCGAGAGGGGCCCAATGATGCCTAGATTGGCGGGGGATTGAAACTCGCGCGGCTTGTCGCAGCCGGCACGGCGCGCGGGGTATCATGCACCGATGAAAGAAGATTTCAGCGACCGCAATCCGGAACTGGCGGCGCTGTACGCGCAACATATCGAGACCGTCGCCAGACGCCACGATCATGCGCTCGAGATCGGCGGCGCGAGCCACGCAGTCGTGTTTTCAGGTGCCGTCAAGTACGCATTTCTCGACGACCGGCCGTATCCGTTCAAGGCGAATCCACATTTTCTCGGCTGGCTGCCGTTAAGCCGTCTGCCGATGTCCTATATCGTTTATACGCCTAGCCAAAAACCGAAGCTGATCTATTACCAGCCGCACGACTACTGGCACGTCACGCCCGGTTCGCCCGATGGCTACTGGACCGAATTTTTCGACATCCGGATCGTCCACGACGTCGACGAAATCCCCCAACATCTGACCCCCGATCGCGAAAAATGCATCCTGCTCGGCGAGGTCGATGATGTCGCGCATGCCCTCGGCATCGAACGCGTCAATCCCAAATCCGTTCTGAACTCGCTGCACTTTTCCCGCGCCAGCAAAACCGGCTATGAGCTCGAGTGCATGCGGCTTGCTAACCAGCGCGCGGCACGCGGCCATATCGCGGCCGCCGCAGCGTTTCGCAAGCATGCATCCGAATACGCCATACACCGCGCATACTGCGAAGCCGTGAGCCACACGGACGAAGAGCTGCCGTATGGAAATATCATCGCGCTGAACGAACACGGCGCCGTGCTGCACTATACGGATTTGGATCGAAACCCGCCTCGCGAATTTCGCTCGTTCCTGATCGACGCGGGCGCTCAGGTACATGGCTATGCGGCCGATATCACGCGGACGTACTCGTTCGGCGACAAGCATTTTCAGGCCGTCATCGAAAGACTCGACATCATGCAGCGCGAACTCGTCGGTCGCGTGCACGCAGGTATCAGCTTTCGCGACCTGCATATTGTCGCGCATCGTCTGCTCGCCGTGGTGCTCGTCGACGTGGACCTGGCATCGGGTTCCGTCGACAGTCTAGTGAACACCGGCGTGACCGCGGCATTTTTCCCGCATGGCCTCGGTCATCTGCTCGGGCTGCAGGTCCATGATGTCGGCGGTTTCATGGCCGATGAGCACGGAACCCGTGTCGATCCGCCGAGCGGACACCCCTACCTGCGTCTGACCCGATCGCTCGAAAAAGACATGGTCATAACGGTCGAACCGGGTCTCTATGCGATCGATATGCTGCTGGAGAACCTCAAAAATTCGCCCGCGGAAAAGCATGTGAACTGGGACACCGTCGCCTGGCTGAGACGCTTCGGTGGTATCCGCATCGAGGACGATGTGCGGGTCGACACGGACAGCTGCGAGAACCTGACGCGAGACGCATTCGCCGCACTCACCTGATCCAAGAACTCTGGTCGACGCGGTCGCGATTCCGAGAATCGCCAGCGGATACCGGTCAGGTCGGCGGCTTCGGCTCGCCCTTCAGCCGGGCCTTGAGCTCGCGCTTCGTTTTCGCACCCCGGCGCTCCAGCGCAGGCCGGACCATGCGGCCGAGCCACGGCATCAAATACGTAAACATCGTCAGAACGCCACTCAGTCGCGGCATTGACTGCTCGAGCACGTTGTTGCCGCACAGATCCAGAATCGACTGCGCCACGTCCTCCGCGGTCGTGATCGGCTGCGAAAAAGTCAGGTCGGAGACGGCATCGATATCCGACATGATAAAACCCGTATCGATCGGACCCGGTGACACGATTGCAACTTTGATGTTTGCGCCGGCGAGCTCTTCGGACAGCGAATACGTGAACGAGCGCAGCCCGGCCTTGCTGGCTGCATACGTCGCGCTGCCCGGCACCGGCGTGCGGCCGGCCAGCGAGCCCACGTTGACGATGGCGCCCCCACCCGCTTCACGAATGTAAGGCAGCGCCAGGCGGGTCAGCATGATAGGTGCCTTGAGATTCACCTCGATCATGCGCCCGAGATCGGCTGGATCTACCGCATCGACCGGGCCGCGCTGGTGATAACCGGCGTTATTGATCAGGACGTCGATACGGTCATATTCGAATTGCGTCTTCTTGAACAGATCGACGCACGCATCGGGATCCGCGACGTCCATCGCGAACAGCTGCACCTGGGTTTTGTCACGGACTTCTTCGGCAATTGCCTCGAGTTTTTTCTTGCCTCGCGCGACGAGCATCAGATTGGCGCCAGCCTCCGCAAACAGTCTCGCAGTCGCGGCGCCGACACCTTCGGATCCGCCCGTAATGATGACGGTCTTGTCGTTGAAAATCATCGGCGCATTCTATGCGATTGCGGCGCGTTTGTATCGGCCGTTTGTAAAACGCGATTCAAGACAGCCCGCGATCGTACGTAGTTCGATGCACCTGGTCGCGAAGAGCGACTTCGAATCGTCAGAAACCGAAGTAGGAAATGATCTTTCGCCAGAGAGAGGTTTCCCAACCGTATACTTCGAGGAGTTCCGGATCGAGCCCGATGTCCGGGAGCGCCGTCAGCGCTAGCACAGGGTCATTGGCAGCGACGTCGTCAGGGCGCAGGTCGAGCCGACCGGTCTTATCCTCGGCCGGGCTCGTCAGCCCGTCCACGGCGAGCGTCGGGTAGGGGAGCACCTCGTCGTCGACGATATCGTCCAGAAAGACGGCGTCCGGGTCGAAGGCCTCGCTCGACAGGATCATGCAGTCATCGAATGCTTCTTCGCTACTGATGGTCGGCTCCGCAGGAACTCGCTAGAAAAACGATACTCCGCCCGTCCCGAAATTGCTGTGAGCGGACTCACAACCGCGGGAACGGGGCTGCAGGGCAAATGCCGGCGACTCCTGCCGGGCATTCGGGCCCGATACGGGCCTCTGTCGTTATCTGAAAGACACCGGCGTCTGAAACCGGCGCGACTGCGGACTATCATCGCGCCGCGCGCCGATACTTGTCCGCGCAGTCAGCTATTCCGCCTCTGCCTCCGGTGCTCCCGCCTGCTCGGTAAGCATCACGATCGCCATTGGCGCGGCGTCGCCCGGGCGCGGGCCGGTTTTCAGGATTCTCAGGTAACCACCCGGGCGATCCTTGAACCGGGGACCAAGCTCCGTAAAAAGCTTGCCGACGACCTCCTTGTCGCGGAGCCGGCTGAAGGCCAGCCGCCGATTCGCAACGCTGTCTTCCCTGGCCAACGTGATGAGAGGCTCGACGACGCGACGCAGTTCCTTTGCCTTGGGGACTGTCGTACGAATCGTCTCGTGCTTCAGAATCGACGTCGCCATATTCCGAAACATCGCCTTGCGATGCGAGCTGTTACGGCCGAGCCGGCGACCGCTTTTTCTGTGGCGCATGATCTTTGTCCTATCGTCAAACGATTACAGGGTCAGCTCGTGTTCCGGCCTGAGACTCGCGGGCGGCCAGTTCTCGAGGCGCATTCCGAGTCCGAGACCGTGCCCCTCGAGCACTTCCTTGATCTCCGTCAGCGACTTTTTGCCAAGATTCGGCGTACGCAAGAGCTCAACTTCGGTGCGCTGCACGAGATCGCCGATGTACATGATGTTTTCTGCCTTTAGACAGTTCGCCGAGCGAACCGTCAATTCCAGCTCGTCGACCGGGCGCAACAGTATTGGATCGACCTGATCCTGGGCCTGGGCGCCAGCGCCTTCTTCCTGTCCCTGGAGATCGACGAATACGGACAGCTGATCCCTCAGGATGCTGCCCGCGCGACGAATCGCCTCTTCCGGATCGATAGTGCCGTTCGTCTCGATTTCGATGATCAGCTTGTCGAGATCCGTGCGCTGCTCAACGCGCGCGGCCTCGACATTGTAGGTCACGCGCTGTACCGGGCTGAACGACGCGTCGAGCTGCAGTCGGCCGATCGGGCCGGCCTGTTCTTCGAACGCGGGACGCTGAGTCGCCGGCCGATAGCCGCGTCCGCGCTCGACCCTGAGAATCATATTTAGTTCGCCGAGGCTCGTCAGATTTGCGATCACGAGCTCAGGATTCATGATTTCCACATCGTGGTCGAGCTGGATATCTGCGCCGGTTACCATGCCGGGGCCACGCTTCGAGATGCGCAGTTCCGCCGTGTCACGCGTATTCATGCGCACGGCAACCTGCTTGAGGTTTAGCAGTATTTCGACGACGTCCTCCTGAACGCCTTCGATGCTTGTGTATTCGTGCAGCACGCCGTCAATCTCGGCCTCTGTGATTGCGGCGCCCGGCATCGACGACAGCAGGATGCGACGTAGCGCGTTCCCCAGCGTGTGACCAAAGCCGCGCTCGAATGGTTCAATAACGATCTTTGCAAGGAGATCGCTGACGGGCGTCACTTTGACGACGCGTGGTTTCAGAAAATCGTGTACTGATTCCTGCATGAGTAAATACCTTCCTGATTTCTTACTTGGAGTACAACTCGACGACGAGATTCTCGTTGATGTCGGGAAGAATTTCCTCCCGATCCGGCAACGATTTCAAAGTACCCGCCATCTTTTTCGCGTCCACTTCGACCCATTCGGGCAGGCCGACCTGGCTGGCAATATCGATTGCGCTTTGAATGCGGAGCTGCTTGCGTGCCTTCTCCCGGACGCTGACTGAATCGCCGGCTTTCACCTGGGCCGAGGGGATGTTAACGACCTTGCCGTTGACCTCGATACTCTTGTGGCTCACGAGCTGCCGAGCCTCGGCGCGGGTGGCCGCAAATCCCATGCGATAGACGACATTATCCAGACGTCCCTCTAGAAGTCGCAGCAAATTCTCGCCGGTCGAGCCCTTGAGCTGCGCGGCGCGCTTGTAATAATTGCGAAACTGACGTTCCAGCACGCCATACATGCGGCGCAGTTTCTGCTTCTCGCGCAGCTGCATGCCGTAGTCGGACAGGCGCGGCCGGCGCTGCGCCGCGCCCCCGGGCGGAATCTCGAGTCGACACTTCGTCTCCAGCGGGCGCACGCCGCTCTTCAAGAACAGGTCCGTGCCTTCACGGCGGGACAGTTTGCATTTGGGTCCTAAATATCTAGCCATTCGTAAGCCTCTACACGCGACGCTTTTTCGGCGGGCGACAGCCGTTATGGGGAATCGGCGTGACGTCCTCGATGTTCTGAATGCGGAAGCCCAGCGCGTTCAGGGCGCGAACCGCCGACTCGCGGCCCGGACCGGGTCCGCGAACGCGAACGTCGAGATTCTTCACACCGAAGTCGAGCGCGGTTCGCCCCGCTTTCTCACTGGCGACCTGTGCAGCAAATGGCGTCGATTTTCGCGATCCGCGAAAACCGCAGCCGCCGGCGGTCGCCCACGAGAGGGCATTGCCCTGACGATCGGTGATCGTGATGATCGTATTGTTGAAGGACGCATGGATGTGCGCTATCGCGTCAACTACATGCTTTTTGACCTTCTTTTTCTTTACTTCTGCCAATTCTGGCTCCTCGCTTGTTTACTCGCCGGTAGAGGCAATCGGCCCAAGTGCCCGAAGCTGCTACCGCTTGATTGGTCGTCGTGGCCCTTTCCTTGTACGGGCATTCGTGCGCGTCCGCTGACCCCGGAGCGGCAAGCCGCGGCGGTGCCGGATGCCACGGTAGCAGCCTAAGTCCATCAGCCGCTTAATATTCATCGACACTTCACGCCGAAGGTCGCCCTCCACCGTGAAACTGCCGACCGCCGTTCGCAATTTGGCGACCTCGGGTTCTGCAAGATCCTTGACATGCGTCTGCGGATCGATGCCCGCCGCCGCACAGATCTGCCGGGCGCGCGAACGTCCGATACCGTAGATGGACATCAGTCCGACCACGATGTGCTTGTTCAACGGGATATTGATGCCTGCTATACGTGCCACGTAGTTATTCCTTAAGCCCTGCCGATGTATTCATTGCCTAGCCCTGACGCTGCTTATGACGTGCGTCCGTGCAGATCACGCGCACCACACCGTGGCGGCGTATGATCTTGCAATTCCTGCACATTTTCTTAACGGAAGCTCTTACCTTCATGAGCGTTCTCCAGTGTCTGCCGACCGCGTCAGCGTAACTGCCCTCCGCGGCCGTAATTGCGCAAATTTGCTTTTTGCATCATGCCCTCGTACTGATGGCTCATCGCGTGCGCCTGCATCTGCGACATGAAATCCATCGTTACGACGACGAGGATCAGGAGTGACGTGCCGCCGAAGCTGAACGGCATGCTCGGATAAAACATGCGCACCAGCTCGGGCAGAAGGCACACGCCGGCAATGTAAATTGCTCCCCAAAAGGTCAAGCGTGTCAGTACCTTATCGATATAGTCGGCGGTTTGTGCGCCGGGCCGTATGCCGGGTACGAATGCCCCAGAGCGCTTCAGGTTATCGGCCGTGTCCTTCGAGTTGAACATCAATGCCGTATAGAAAAAGCAGAAGAAAATGATCAGCGCCGCGTATAGAAGCACGTACACCGGCTGTCCCGGACCCATGTTCGCACCGATCGTCTGCAGCATACGCTGCGCCGCATTGGGCTCTGCCGCCTGACCGAAAAACTGTGCGATCGTCGCGGGAAACATCAGAATACTCGACGCGAAGATCGGCGGAATGACGCCGGACATGTTGATCTTGAACGGCAGGTGCGTGCTCTGCGCCTGGTACATCCGTCGACCCTGCTGGCGCCGCGCGTAATTTACGGCGATACGCCGCTGCGCGCGTTCCATGTAAACCACGAAAATGATCGCCGCAATGCCACCGAGCATCATCAGGATGGCCGTCGCAGGCGACATTTCACCGTTGCGCACCAGCTCGGCGGTACCCGCGACCGCCGCCGGCAGCCCCGCGACGATCCCGGCGAGAATCAGCATCGAGATGCCGTTGCCGACGCCGCGCTCCGTGATCTGCTCACCCAACCACATGAGGAATACCGTACCCGTGACGAGCGTGATACAGGCCGTGATGAGGAACGCTGGTCCGGGATTCACGACCAGGCCCGGCTGATTCTGAAGCCACGATGCCGCGGCGATGGACTGAAACGCCGCGAGCGCAACCGTGCCGTATCGCGTGTATTTGATGATCTGACGCCGGCCCTGTTCACCCTCCTTTCGAAGCTGCTGCAGACTCGGAAGAATGTGGCTCGCCATCTGCATGATGATCGACGACGAGATGTACGGCATGATGCCCATCGCGAATATCCCGAAGCGCGACAGCGCACCGCCGGAAAACAGATTGAACATGCCGAGCAGATTCCCCGCCTGCTGTTCGAAGAAATCGGCGAGTGCGACAGGATCGACGCCCGGCACGGGTATATAGGTACCGATACGGAATACGATGAGCGCGCCGATGAGGAACAGGATCCTCGATTTGAGATCGGCCAGCTTGCTCGCCGCTTTCGCGATGTCCGCCGGATTTTGCTGAGGCTTTTTCGCCACGTGCTTTCCCGTTTACCCGATACTTCCGCCGGCCTTCTCGATGGCCTCGCGAGCGCCTTTCGTCACGGCGATACCCTTGAGCTTGACTGCCTTGTCGATTTCGCCGGACTTTATGACCTTGACCTTGGCGACGAATGCCGGCACGAGATTCGCTTTTTTCAGTACGTCCATGTCGATCACATCCGCATCGGGGATCGCCAGCTCGTGCAGCCTGAGCTCGGCCGTCAGCCGGGCCTTGCGGGAACGAAAACCGACCTTCGGCAACCGCCGCTGCAGCGGCATCTGGCCACCCTCGAACCCGACTTTGTGAAAACCGCCAGACCGCGAATGCTGGCCTTTTTGGCCACGCCCGCTCGTCTTGCCCTGTCCGGCCGCATGCCCGCGGCCGCGACGCTTGCCGGTCTTCTTAGCGCCCTTGCCAGGCGAAAGATCGTTGAGACGCATGTCAGATTTCCTCTACCGCGACTAGGTATGAAATACGATTGATCATGCCGCGATTCTCCGGCGTGTCCGCAACCGTCACGGACTGACGGATCTTGCGCAGTCCGAGGCCCGCAACGCAGGCCTTGTGGCTACGCAGCCGACCATGCTTGCTTTTTACCAGCGTCACTTTCAATTCTTTCGGCTTTGCCATGATTTCGTCTCTGGTATCACCCGAATGCCGGTACCCCGCCGACCCTTCAGCCGGCGACGACGTCCTTGACCTTCTTGCCTCGCTTGGCGGCAATCGCCTGCGGAGAATGAATCTCCGACAGCGCATTGATCGTCGCGCGCACGACGTTGATCGGGTTGCGCGAGCCATAGCTCTTGGCCAGCACGTTGCGAACACCGGCGCATTCGAAGACTGCACGCATTGCGCCCCCGGCGATGACACCCGTACCTTCGGATGCCGGCTGCATGTACACGTGCGTCGCGCCGTGGCGACCTTTTTTCGCATACTGCAGGGTATCGTTGTTCAGGTTCACGCTGACCAGGTTCTTGCGTGCGCTCTGCATCGCCTTCTGTATAGCGATCGGCACCTCCCGGGCCTTGCCGTAACCAAAACCGACCTGTCCCTGGCCGTCACCGACGACGGTCAGCGCGGTAAATCCGAACTGGCGCCCGCCCTTGACGACTTTCGCAACGCGATTCACCGTTACGAGTTTTTCGATCAGATCGTCGGCTGTCGAACCTTGTTCACTTCTTGCCATAGTCTGGTCCGGACGGCGAGATTGCCGTCACTATTCCTCACCTAAAATTTGAGTCCTGCCTCACGTGCTGCTTCGGCAAGCGCCTTAATGCGACCGTGATAACGAAAACCGGAGCGGTCGAAGGCGACCGTGTCGATGCCGGCCGCTTTGGCTTTCTCTGCTATCCGAGCACCGACGATCGCGGCCGCCTCGACATTACCGCCGCTCTTTATGCCCTTACGAACTTCGGGCTCGAGTGTGGATGCCGAGGCAACCACGCTGTCGCCATCGGCAGCGATCACCTGCGCATAGATGTGCCGCGGCGTGCGATGCACACTGAGACGGACAGCACCCAGCTGCCGAATTTTCGCGCGACCCTTGCGCGCGCGGCGCAGTCGACTCCGTTTCTTTTCGAGCTTCATGAGATTGACACCACTACTTCTTCTTCGCTTCCTTGATAACGACGCGCTCATCCGAATAGCGCACGCCCTTGCCCTTGTACGGCTCCGGCGGACGATACGCCCGGATCTCGGCGGCTACCTGACCCACGCGCTGCTTATCCGCGCCCTTAATGACGATCTCGGTCTGACTAGGCGTCTCCACCGTGATCCCGTCGGGAATGTCATGGACCACAGGATGCGAAAAACCAAGTGTTAGCGTCAGCTTCTTGCCCTGCGCCTGAGCGCGGTAACCTATTCCGACCAGCTCGAGCTTGCGCTCGAAGCCAACTGTGACGCCGCGTACCATATTTGCGAGGAGTGAGCGGGTCGTGCCCGCAACCGCCGTCGCAAAGCGCGAACCAGAGCGTGGCACCACCTGCAGCGTACCGTCCTGCTGTTTGACCTCGACTTCGCTGTTCAGTGCCATCGACAAAGACTCCTTGCCGCCTTTGATCGTCACAACGTCAGCGTCGCGAGAGAATTCAACGCTGGCCGGCAATTCGACCGGCGCTTTTGCAATTCTAGACATAGCTCTGTATCCCGCCCTTGTATTCGTCACTGCATCAGGAAACGATGCACAGAACCTCGCCGCCGATCCCTTTTTCACGCGCCTCGCGATCGCTCATGACGCCGGCCGACGTCGACACGACCGCTACGCCAAGGCCGCCGAGCACTCGCGGGAGTTCGTCCTTACTTCGATACACACGCAGACCCGGCTTACTCGCTCGCTCGATTCGCTCTATGACAGGCTTGCCTTCGAAATACTTCAGCTCGACGACCAGATTGCGTGCAGCACCTTCGCCGTCGGTCGAAAAGTCGTTGATGTATCCCTCCTGCTTCAGCACGTTCGCGACCGCAGTTTTTACCTTGGACGCGGGCATCGAAACGCTGACTTTGCGCGCCTTCTGGCCGTTGCGAATGCGGGTCAGCATATCGGCGATGGGATCACTCATGCTCATGCGTTAGTCTCCGCTTACCAGCTTGCCTTCGTCAGGCCCGGGATCTCGCCCCGCATGGCACCTTCACGCAGCTTGTTACGGCCGAGGCCGAATTTTCGATAGACACCGTGCGGACGGCCCGTGATGGCGCAACGGCTTCTCTGGCGCACCGGGCTGGAATCGCGCGGCAATGCGCTCAGCTTCGTCTGGGCAGCGGCGCGCTGTTCGTCGCTGCTGTTAACGTCCCTAATGATCGCCTTGAGGGCCTTACGCTTTGCAGCGTATTTGGCAACGAGCTTCGCCCGCTTAAGCTCACGCTGAATCATCGATTTCTTTGCCATGTCAATAAATTCTCATTAATTACAGAGGCTTAACTTTGTAGTTGTTGATTAACCTGTCGCCCTACTGCTTGAACGGAAAGCTGAACGCCTCGAGAAGCGCCCGACCCTGTTCCGGATTCCGTGCGCTCGTCGTAATCGTGATATCCATACCGCGCAGCGCATCGATTTCGTCATAATTGATTTCCGGAAAGATAATCTGCTCCGGAACGCCCATGCTGTAATTACCCTGACGGTCGAACGACCTCGGATTCAGCCCACGAAAGTCTCGGATGCGCGGAATCGCGATATTCACGAGCCGATCTAGAAACTCGTACATTCGCTCGCGCCGGAGCGTGACTTTGCACCCGATCGGAAATCCGTCGCGAATCTTGAAGGCCGCGACGGACTTGCGTGCCGCGCAGGTGACCGGTCGCTGTCCGGATATCTTCTCCATATCGCTGCGCGCATTCTCAATGACTTTCTTGTCGGCGATGGCTTCGCCAATACCCATGTTCAGCGTAATTTTCGTGATTCGCGGAACCTCCATGGGATTGCTGAGACCCAGCTTGCTCTGCAGCGCGCCGAGCAACTCCGTCTTGAATTTTTCCTCTAATCTTGCCATTTCCCAATCTCGCCTCTCGGGGTGCGGGGGTCGTCAAATATCGACGACGTCGCCAGAGCCTTTGAAAATACGAACTTTGTCACCGTTCTTGTCGGTGCGGAAGCCGACGCGCTCACCCTTTTTCGACTTCGCGTTGAACACGAGCACATTGGAAATGTCCAGCGGCATCGCCTTGTCTTTGATACCGCCTGGTTCACCAATATTGGGATTCGGCTTCGTGTGCTTTTTTACCACATTGATGCCTTCTACAAGCACGCGCCCATCCTTGTAGACCTGCAGCACGGTGCCGCGCCGACCCTTGTCCCGGCCGGCAATGACAACAACCTCGTCGCCTTTCCTGATCTTGTTCATCTGTCAGTCCGTCACACCGGCTGTTCAAAGCACTTCGGGAGCCAGCGAAATAATTTTCATAAATCGATTTGTGCGCAGTTCGCGCGTAACCGGACCGAAAATTCGCGTGCCGATCGGCTCCAACCGTGCATTGAGCAAAACCGCAGCGTTGCCGTCAAAGCGGATAAGCGATCCGTCGTTGCGGCGCACGCCCTTCCGCGTGCGTACGACAACCGCGTTGTAGATTTCTCCTTTCTTAACCTTGCCGCGAGGGATTGCGTCCTTAACGCTCACCTTTATGACGTCACCAACGCTGGCATAACGACGTTTCGATCCGCCGAGGACCTTGATGCACTGCACCCGACGGGCTCCCGAATTGTCCGCCGCCTCCAGCACTGTCTGCATCTGAATCATGTCCGCAATCCAAATAAGTATCTAGCTGTCCGTCGCACGCTCAATGATGTTGACTACGGCCCAGGACTTGTTTTTCGATACCGGCCGACACTCCGATAATTCTACCCGATCGCCCGCCCGACATTCATTGTTGGCGTCATGCGCCATTACCTTCGATGTTCGACGAATATATTTACCGTACATCGGGTGCTTGATGAGTCGTTCGATGGCAACCGAAACGGTCTTGTCCATCTTGTCGCTTACGACACGCCCAACGATTGTGCGCTTCACGCCTTGCTTATCGTCGTTCATTTGCTGTCACCCGCAGCACGTTTAAGCTCGCCAATTACAGTCTTTACTCGCGCGATATCCTTTCGAACACGGCGGTGCGAGTGGTTATGAGTTAGCTCGCCTGTCATCTGCTGCATCCGGAGGTTGAACTGCTCGCGGCGCAGCGCGACGAGTTCATCGTTGAGCTCGTCGATCGACTTTTTCCGAAGTTCGCTGGCTTCCATCACATCACCTGTCGGGTCACGAATTCCGTTTGAAACGGCAGCTTGGCCGCCGCAAGGCGAAACGCTTCGCGAGCGATCTCTTCCGTAACGCCTTCCATTTCGTAGAGGACGCGGCCGGGCTGAATTTGGCAAACCCAATATTCGACGTTGCCCTTACCCTTACCCTGGCGCACCTCGAGCGGCTTCTTCGTAATCGGCTTGTCCGGGAACACCCGAATCCAGATCTTGCCACCGCGCTTGATGTACCGCGTCATGGCACGCCGCGCCGCCTCGATCTGGCGGGCCGTCATACGCCCACGGCCGACTGCCTTCAGCCCGTATTCGCCGAATGACACGGAGCTGCCGCGAATCGCGAGCCCCCTATTGCGACTCTTCTGCTGCTTTCGAAACTTTGTTCGCTTTGGCTGTAGCATTTTTTATCCCGAGGCCTTGCGCGCCATTACGACCGCGCGGCGGTGCCCGGCTCGGCCGGCTCGCTGGCGGTCGCGTCAGGCTTGTCGAAGACCTCACCCTTGAAAATCCAAACCTTCACGCCGATGACCCCGTAAGTCGTCCGCGCCTCTGCCAGGCCGTAATCGATATCTGCGCGCAGCGTGTGCAGAGGCACACGCCCCTCCCGATACCATTCGGACCGCGCGATCTCGGCGCCATTCAGCCGTCCGCTGACCTTGACCTTGATGCCTTCCGCACCAACCCGCATCGTGTTTGTTACGGCGCGCTTCATGGCACGTCGAAACATCACGCGTCGCTCGAGCTGCTGCGCTATTCCTTCCGCGACCAGCTGCGCATCGAGCTCCGGTTTGCGAACTTCATTGATGTTGATGCGCACATCGTTGATGTGCATATCGAGCATCCTGGACGTTTCGATCCGAAGTTTCTCGATATCCTCACCCTTCTTGCCGATTACGATGCCCGGACGCGCGGTGAAGATCGTAATGTTCGCCTTTTTCGCCGGCCGCTCGATCGCAATTCGGCTGACCGAGGCATCTTTCAGCTTGCCCTTTATAAATGCACGCAGCTCGTGGTCCTTGCGGACGTATTCCGGATAGGTCTGCGAATCTGCATACCACTTCGACGACCAGTCCTTGACGATACCGAGGCGAATGCCTGTTGGATGAACTTTCTGACCCATAGTCTCCTACTCGTCCGCAACGCGAATCGTGATGTGGCTGTTGCGCTTCGTTATCGGCGCGCCGCGCCCCTTGGCCCGTGCCCGATAGCGCCGATACGTCGGCGCGGCGTTAACTTCGATTGTCGCAACGCGCAGCTCGTCGATGTCGGCACCGTGATTATGCTCGGCATTCGCGATCGCCGATTCCAACACCTTCTTGACGATCCTCGCGCTCTTCTTCGGCGTGAACGTAAGCGTGCGCAGTGCTTCATCGACGGACTTGCCGCGGATCGTGTCAGCGACGAGTCGGCACTTCTGTGGACTTACGCGTGCGTAGCGAAGCGTTGCTGCTACCTGCATTTTCCTCTACTCCCGCCGCCTACTTCGTCTTCCGATCGCCCGAGTGGCCGCGAAACGTGCGCGTCATCGCAAATTCACCGAGCTTGTGGCCGACCATGTTTTCCGAAATCAGGATTGGCACGTGCTGCCGGCCGTTGTGCACGGCGATCGTCAATCCGACCATGTCGGGCAGCACCATCGAACGCCTCGACCAGGTCTTGATCGGACGACGGTCGTTCGTTTTCGCTGCCTCTGCGACTTTTATCGCAAGATGCGTATCGACGAATGGCCCTTTTTTCACACTGCGCGGCATTGATATTTCCTTTACTTCTTACGTTTGGGACGCCGTACGATCATTTTGTCTGTGCGCTTGTTCGAACGGGTCTTGTAGCCTTTTGTCGGCGTACCCCAGGGAGTCACGGGATGGCGGCCACCTGAACTCCGACCTTCGCCGCCGCCGTGCGGATGATCGACCGGATTCATTGCGACACCGCGAACCGTCGGTCGAATTCCGCGCCAACGATTTGCGCCTGCCTTGCCGAGCTTGCGCAGATTGTGTTCCCCGTGGCCGACTTCGCCGATCGTCGCGCGACAATCGACATGCACACGACGCATTTCGCCGGAGCGCAGCCGCAGCGTCGCATAGACGCCTTCGCGCGCAGCGAGCTGGGCGGAGGCCCCGGCGGAGCGCACAAGCTGGCCGCCTTTCCCGGGCTTCATCTCGACGTTGTGAACGAGCGTGCCGACCGGAATTGCGCGTAACGGCAGTGCGTTTCCCGGTTTGATCGGCGCGTCTTCGCCATTCGCGACCTGCGCGCCAGCGCGCACGCCCTTCGGCGCCAGAATATAGCGGCGCTCACCATCCGAATACTTGACCAGCGCAATATGTGCGCTGCGGTTCGGATCGTATTCGATACGCTCGACGATGCCGGATATTCCGTCTTTATCGCGCTTGAAATCAATGATTCGGTAGCGCTGTTTGTGGCCGCCCCCGCGATGTCGCGTGGTGATTCGTCCATTGTTATTACGGCCGCCTTTCGACGTCTTCTTGTCGAGTAACGCGTCATGCGGCTTGCCCTTGTGCAGCTCCGCCGTCTTGACGCTTACCGTAAAACGTCGTCCGGCCGAAGTTGGTTTCGCTTTGTGCAGTGCCATCGCCCTGACCTCAGTCCGCACCGAGGAAGTCGATCTGACTTCCCTCCGCTAACCTCACGTAGGCTTTTTTCCAGTCGGCGCGACGACCGCGAACCGTCCCGAAGCGCTTCGCCTTGCCCCGACAATTCACGACCTTAACGTCGTCGACCTTGACGTCGAACAGCAGCTCAACGGCCTGCCGGATCTCGCGCTTACTTGCATCGCGCCGCACTCTGAATACCACCTGGTTATGAAGCTCGGCGGCGATCGTGCTTTTCTCCGAAAAATGCGGTCCCTCGATGACCGTCATCAGGCGCTCCTGGTGCGCTGCGACACTCATGACAGGCGTTCCTCGATCAGTTTCAGGGCTGGCAGCGTAATCAACACTCTCTCGAATCGGATCAACACGACAGGGTCAATCGACGCGGCGTCGCATATACCGACGTCCGGCAGGTTGCGCGCCGCCAAAAACAGTTTTTCGTCGAAGGCCTCGTTCAGGAGCAATACGTTGTCCAGGCCGAGATCCTTAAGGCGCGCTGCGAGCAACCGGGTCTTCGGTTCGTCTATCTTGAGATCGTCGACGATGATCAGCCGATCCTGGCGAATGAGTTCCGACATGACGGACCGCAGCGCCGCGCGGTACATCTTCCTGTTTACCTTCTGATCGTATTCTCGAGGCTTCGCGGCGAAAGCGCGCCCGCCGCCAACCCAGATCGGGCTCCGTATCGTTCCTGCGCGCGCCCGCCCGGTACCCTTCTGACGCCACGGTTTCGCACCGCCGCCGCGTGCCGCGGACCGGTTTTTCTGTGCCTTCGTGCCCTGCCGCGAACCGGCCAGATACGCCGTGACAACCTGATGCACGAGCGCCTCGTTGAATTCGGCGCCGAACGCGCTGTCCGCGACGTCGACGGAACCGCTGCCGAGTTTCTTGAGTTTCATCCGTTACGCCTCTTTGCCGCCAGCCTTGACCGCGGGACGGACGATGACCCGGCCGCCACGATGGCCCGGAACTGCCCCTTTGACCAGGAGCAGATTGCGGTCGTTATCGACGCGCACGATTTCGAGATTTTGAGCCGTCCGCCGCACGTTACCCATGTGCCCGGACATTTTCTTGCCCTTGAAGACGCGGCCCGGCGTCTGGTTCTGGCCGATGGAACCGGGCGCACGGTGCGCAAGCGAGTTGCCGTGTGACGCATCCTGCGTCCGAAAGTTGTGGCGCTTTACCGTGCCCGCGTAGCCCTTCCCTATCGACGTGCCAATGACGTCGACCTTCTGTCCCTCTGCGAACAGATTCACCTCAAACGTCGAACCGATCTGAAAATCCGTTTCATCGCCGTCGGCCAGGCGGATTTCGGTAAGCAGGTCGCCAGCCTCGACCTTTGCCGCGGCAAAGTGGCCGGCTTCGGGCTTCGACACGCGGGACAGCTTCCGGCTGCCCGCCGTTACCTGCAGCGCCCGGTAACCGTCTTTTTCGACGGTCTTAACCTGCGTAATACGATTCGGCTGCGCCTCGATCACGGTGACGGGAATGGAAACACCGTCCTCCGTAAAGACACGCGTCATGCCGCGCTTGCGGCCAATGAGACCCATCGTCATGTTCCTGACCTCGCGCCGGCCGATCGAGGTCGGCGCTTGTTTCAACTCGCTTTGCTGCTCCGGCTGCGTTTGGCCGGCGCGCTTCATAAATGCCCTGGTGCGTCCCCGCAGGCGTCGCCGGCCTGCGAAACCGGCGCCAGGTCTTCCAATCACGTATCCGTCAGACACGCGAAAGGGCCAGCCATCGCCGAGAGGCTCCGCTCTCATTAGCTCTGGGGCTGACCCTGCGCTCCGGCCGGGTTTTCGCGTCCGACCGGCAGTTCCGGGATTTGCCGTTTCGCCTTCGGTTTCCTGGCGACGTTTGCTTTCCGGCGTCCGGGCGCATCGCCCCGGTACGCGAGTTCCGAATCTGGCCGACTCCCGGCCCGGCCAAATCCAGCGAGCCCGCCATTATACGCCCGCTGGCGTCCGGCGCAACCCGAAATCAGGCTTTTTTCTCGTCCTAAATCAGAGAGTTACGGACTTGAGGGTGGCGGTTTGCGGGCGCGGTACTCCGCATCGGCCACGAACCACAGCGAAGC